>NZ_KV793040.1:0-203343 GCF_001808345.1 Staphylococcus sp. HMSC06C11 | reverse complement strand
GCGACTCAGATTCAGATAGCGACTCAGACTCAGATAGTGACTCAGATTCAGACAGCGGCTCAAATTGTGATTCTGGTTCAGAACATAAAGTACCAGTAGTACCAACACAGTATCATGAAATGACATCTCATCATGACTCAAACCATCATTATAATAATCTAGTGATGGAGCAGCATCATAAGCAAGAACTACCAGATACTGGTTATGATGTGGCAAATAATGGTACGTTATTTGGAGGTATTCTTGCAGCATTAGGATCATTACTTTTAGTAGGAAGCAAACGTAGAAGTAAGAAATACTAAACCATCATTTACTATTTAATTTTTAAACCCGAGCTTTGTTGCTCGGGTTTTTCTATGAAATAAAACAAAGTAAATGTAAAATAGAATTGAACACGAATGAAGGAGTGAAGCACATGGCTTTAATGACATTGAATTATAGTTCACCGACAATAGGTATGCATCAAAATCTTACAGTCATCTTACCGGAGGACTCAACTTACTTTGATAGCTCCACTTCACCTAAACAACTTAAATCATTATTACTTTTACATGGTTTGTCGAGTGATGAAACCACTTATGTGAGATACACAAGTATTGAGCGATATGCTAATGAACATCAGCTCGCAATTATTATGCCTAATGTAGATCATAGTGGTTACGCTAATATGGCCTATGGTCATAGTTATTATGACTATATTTTAGAAATATATGAGTATGTACATCAAATTTTGCCACTCTCTAAAAAACGTGAAGATAATTTTATCGCGGGACATTCAATGGGGGGTTATGGAACGATTAAATTTGCGCTTACCCAACCAGATAAATTTTCCAAAGCAGCACCATTGTCTGCTGTATTCCAAGCGCAAACTCTCATAGATTTGGAGTGGATAGATTTTTCTGCTAAAGCTATCACTGGAGAGAATACTGATATTAAAGGTACAAATCTAGATACGTATCATCTTTTAGAACAAGCAATTGTTTCAAATGCGCAATTACCAGAACTTCTTATTATGTGTGGAACTGAGGATTTCTTATATGAAGATAATTTAGAATTTATTCGCACGCTTGATGAAAAGGGTATTGGTTATACATTCGAGGATAGCCCGGGTGAGCATAATTATGCATTTTGGGATAAGGCGATTAAAAGGGCCATTGAATGGTTTGTAGAATAATTAAAGTTGAATATTAAAATTTAACGATTATCTAAATATATTGAAATTTATATGAACTCAAAGCGCTTTCAGTTTGAAAATTCTACTCTGTGGTAGACACACAATATCCTAGTCATAATAAGATATTGTCTTATTGTATTAAGACAATGAATGACTTAGGTATAACTTTATAAACACATATCGTATTAAGTATGACTCTAAAGATTTTGTCAGTCGCTACTCTTATTTTCTTGAAATTGATATAAAAGATTATATGATTACGCAAAGATATTTAGTTTATAACCGTAGTAATCTTATTTCCTAGAAAATAATTTATTTACCCCGTGTCATGATTAATTTGACGCGGGGTATTTGTATATAAGATTTTTACCTTGGAAAATTCAAAACCAAACGACTAAACCTAACTTTTAAAATGTAAAGAAAATGTAAAATTTTATAGAAAACTTAAAATAATTTACATTATATTGTTTTAAAATCTTGCTAAGTTTAAAATAAGAGTAATATATATTAGATGTTTTGAAGATTGGATTCTTTAACTAGGAGTGACGCCATTGTTGAAATACTATATTTCTACAGTTATATTCTTTATTGCTTTTTTATGTGTAAGTGGATTAACATTAGCTACTAATCTAGAGTCAGAAGCATCTGTTGTAGCTGTAGGTGATAACTTGATCCACCCTGAAGTCTATAATGATGCGAAAACAGGTAAAAATAGTTTTGATTTCAAACCTATGTATGAGCCTGTTAAAAAAGATATTCAAAATGCCGATATTGCATATGTTAACCAAGAATCTCCACTTGGTGGCGATGATAGACCTTATCATGGATTTAAGCGTTTTAATACACCAAGTAGTGTGGCTCAGGACTTAGTAGATACAGGCTTTAACTTTGTAAATGGCTCTAATAATCACGCAATGGATCAAGGTGAATCTGGTATAAACAACAGTATACATACATGGGATAAATTTAAAGACAAAGTTTTATTTACAGGTGTTTTTAACTCTCAAGAAGCTCGAGATGAGATTCCAACAAAAACAGTTAATGGTATAAAAGTATCAATGTTAAGTTATACATTTGGCACTAATGGTATTAAACCTTCCCATCCATACACAATTAATACATTTGATGAAACACAAATTAAAAAGGATGTTAAAGAGGCTAAAAAGCAAAGTGATGCAGTGATTGTATCAGCTCACTGGGGCAACGAAGGTCATCATATGGAAAATAAAACTCAAGAAAGATACGCAAAAGTCTTTGCAGATGCAGGAGTTGATGTAGTGTTAGGAATGCATCCTCACGTTATCGAGCCGGTGAAATGGGTGAAAGGGAAAGATGGCAATAAAACACTTGTTGCATATTCACTTGGTAACTTTTTAAACGGCCAAGCTACAGGTAATGAAAGCAATGATTTATTAGGGCGTCTTAATTTTAAATTAGTTAAAAATCCAAAAGGCGTTAAAGTGGAAAACGTGAAGTGGAGAAGTATGGTTAATCATTACGAATTAGCCAATGTATATGATAAGAATTCTAAAAAAGATTTTCAAATATATCCTTTACATGACTATACTGACAAATTAGCAGAGAAACATGGTTTACATTATGTTAATGGAGCAAATATGACAAAAGAAAGATTGCAAGACATTACTAAAGAAGTTATTGATAAAGAATTCTTAGATGATGAAAGTTTATAGAAGATATAGAAGTGCGCTTAAACGTCAAAACGTTTAAGCGCCGTTTTTATATAGTAACTTAAATTATTTAATGAATTCTATTGTAAAAGGCACGACATAGTCTTCACCTTTGAGTACAAATATGATTGCGACGATTGAATAAATGATCATTGCTATACCAAGGATGAACAATAAGACGACGCCTATAAGTACAAAGACTAAAACGGATGCAATAATTGTATAAATAAGATAACTAATTAAGTAATTAAGATAATTTTTACCTTGTTGATCGATAAAAGCAGAATCATCTCTTTTTAATACCCAAATAATGAGTGGCCCTAAGAAAGTTGTGAAAAATGATAATAACCAAATGACCATAGCAATTGTAGTTTCATTATCAGAAACATCTTTAAATGCATGAGGATTTTTAGATTGATTCACCAATTTCATATATCATTTAGCCCCTTTTTGTATGATTTACTTTAAATATATACATTTTAATTATTAAAGTAAATGACTAAATAATAGTAACTAAGGGTTATATTGTTCAAAGTAATTTTAATTATGTAACTGTTTCACGCGAAACGGTTACTTTATTGATAATGAAATCTGCAAGACACTACGAATATTGAATCATCCTTAATTTTGTATATTAATCGGTGTTCTATTGAAACTCTTCTACTGAAATAGCCTTCGTAGTTTCCTTTTAATGCTTCTGGTTTTCCAATACCATCGACACAACCATCTCTTGCAATACTTTTAAGTAAAGCATTCACTTTTTTAAAATAATTTTGATTGTGTTGTTGCCAATATTGATAATCTTTAAATGCTTGAGCTGTAAAAGTTACACTAAACTTACTCATTATCATCAATCTCTATTGTAATTGTTTGGTTATGATTCAATTCCATAATTGATTGATTTAAGTGAGACACATTAGCGAGATTGGATTGAAGGTACATCGTTTCCAACATCGCATTATAATCCTTTTCAGCTAAAATCACTGCATTTTCATTTTCCTTTGTCGTAATAGTGTAAGCCACACTATCCTCGTTCACTTTAGTAATAAGTTCTTTGAAATTCTGTCTAGCGTTTGAATAATTAACTGAAGGCATATTAACAGCTCCTTTAAACATTGTACAATTTATTGTACAATGCGTCCGCTCTGTTGTCATCAATATTTTTTGTCTATAAATCATATTGATGTTTAAAAATGATAAATTCGGACATACATCATATGTAACCATTTACAAAAGCACTTAATAGAACTAATCATTAATTTTTGGAGGAATGTTTCGCATGACTAAAGAAATTAAACAAAATGTTGGCACAGTTGAAGTTCCTGATACAGTTGAATCTGCAGTTGCTTTAGAGTATTCATTTGTAGAAGCATTAGTGAAATTAGACGTAAATGTAACTGGTATTGCAGATGATAACAATGTAGACAATTTAGACAGTGAAACTCGTAAAAATGTAGGTAGTTATCAATCAGTTGGCCATCGTCAAACACCTAGTGTTGATGACATTAAAAATGCTGAGCCACAAGTGATTTTCGCAGATGAGGATAGACATAAATCTATCTTTGAAGATTTAAATTCAATTGCACCTACAGTATTAGTTAAAAGTTTTGATGCAGACTATAAACAAAACAAAGAATCATTCGATTATATTGCGAAAGTTGTTTCTAAACAAGATGAAGGTAAAACAATTTTAGATAATCATGAAAAAGAAATTAAAGATTTAAGTTCTAAAGTACGTATAGATAAAGATGTTGCTACAATCGCTGGCGTTGTTACTGATCAAGATTTAATCATTCATGCTTCTAAATCTTATGTTGGTCAATTATTAGAAGATGTAGGTTTTAAAGCTGGTATTTCTAAAGAAAATGAAAATGATTTACCTGGATATATGGGTGCTGATTATCATAAATTACCTATTAGCAAAGTTGCTGAAGTTAATCCAGAACGCTTAATTGTTATGGTAGATGAAGATAACCAAAAAGATTTCAATAACTTTAAAGAGTCAGATGTATGGAATCAATTAGATGCTGTTAAAAACAATCGTGTTCATGAAGTTAATCGTGAAACATGGGCTAAACATCGTGGTTTAGTAGCAGCAGAACAAATTTTAGAAGACATTACACAATTTACTGAGTAATAAAACGTTTAATTGCTCAAAACAATAAAGCTTAAAGAAAATGCCCTCTTATCAATACATTGATAGGAGGGCATTGTTATGTCTCATTCAATTACAATGAGTATGAAATTTATTTATTTTGAGAAGCAAATGCTTTGGCAATTTCACTTAATTTTACTGGTGCATCTTCCACTGCCATTTTTACTTCTACATAGTGCATACGATCGCTATTTGAATTAATTTTTTCAAATGCACGCTTTAATTCCTCTGACGTGTTAACATCGTGTACTTCGACATTGTCTCCGCCAAATACTGCAGGTAAAGCTTTATAATCCCACATGCGTATATCATTATATGGTTCTTTCATACCATGAATCATTCTCTCAACAGTGTAGCCATCATTATTGATAACAAAGATAACAGGTTTCAAGTTTTGACGTATCATTGTAGATAATGATTGTACCGTTAATTGTAATGAACCATCGCCAATGAGTAAGACATTTCTACGTTGAGGGTCAGCAATTTGAGTACCTAATGTGGCTGGTAACGTATAACCAATTGAACCCCAAAGTGGTTGACCTATAAATGTATTATCTTTATGCATTGCTAAGTCATATGCACCGAAGAAAGATGTCCCTTGCTCTGCGATTAAGATATCGTCTAATTGTAAGAAATCTTGAATCATGTTGAAATATGTTTCTTGAGTTAATGGCTGATCACTTAGTTCATAATTATTCTTTTGTGGTCTTTCATATTGAGGGTAGTCGTTTTTATTTTCAAAATGAAGATCCTTCAAACCATGTACTAAGCTAGGTAATGTAACGTCATTCGCAACTGTATCATTCATCTTGAAGTTCTTATGATTAATCATCACGACGTCATCAATGTCGAATTCGTAAGAGAAGCCAGCTGTTGCTGAGTCAGTTAATTTCGCACCGATATTTAAAATCGCGTCACTGTTATTCACATAATCTTTAATCTTATCTTCAGCAATTTCACCATCAAATACTCCAATATAATGAGGGTTTTCTTCATTAAAGGCACCTTTACCTAGTGATAATTGAGCGACTGGAATATTTGTTTGATTAACAATCTCTTCTAACTCTTTATGCAAGTTGAAACTATTAATTTCATGTCCTGCAATAATAAGTGGTTGGTTCGCTGATTTCAATTTATCTTCAATCATATCAATATATTTTTTAACATCTTGATGAGGCACGTCTTCAGGTTGGAATGTTTCTGAAACTTCGATTTCAGCTAATGCAACATCAATTGGTAAGTGTAAGTGAACTGGTCGACGCTCTTGAATTGCTGCATTGATCAATCTAGGAATTTCAGTTGTTGCATTTTCAGGAGTAATGTAACCTTGAGCAGTTGTAATAGGTTCGAACATCTTTCTGTAATCATCAAATGTACCTTCACCAAGTGAATGGTGTACAAACTTTCCAGCTTCTTCTACTGCACGAGTTGGTGCGCCTGTGATAGCTATTACTGGTACACGTTCGGCATAAGAACCTGCAATGCCATTTACTGCACTAAGTTCACCAACACCAAATGTAGTGACCATAGCACCTAAACCATTGATACGTGCATAACCATCTGTGGCATAACTCGCGTTTAATTCATTCGTATTGCCAATCCATTCTATATGTTCATGTGAAATAATATCGTCTAAAAAGGCTAGGTTAAAATCCCCGGGAACACCAAAGACTTTATCTACTCCGGCTGCATAAACTGCGTCCATTAAATATTGTCCTACGCGTTGTTTCATATTCAACTCCACCTTTGTATTGTATTTATATTACATCTAAAATATTATCTGTTATAATAATTAAAGTCAATAAACTTGACCTTTATTGAAAAGTTAAAAAAATCTGAAATTGATGACGAATAGCATTATTTTTATTATAATGACGATATTGAAGAGAAGGGAAAGTACACAAATGTCGATGAATAAAAATGATTATGAACACATGTTATTTTATTTCGCGTACAAAACTTTTATTACAACGGCAGATGAAATTATTGAAGAATATGGTATGAGTCGTCAACATCATCGCTTTTTATTTTTCATCAATAAATTACCAGGCATTACTATTAAAGAATTATTGTTAACTCTAGAAATATCTAAACAAGGCTCTCATGGAACGTTACGTAAATTGAAAGAAGAAGGTTTGATTTATGAAGAAACGTCTGAAGTGGATCGTCGTGTAAAAAAATTATATTCTACACAAAAAGGCGATGCGTTAATTCATAAGTTGAATAAAGCACAAGATGATTTATTTCATCAGACCAAGCAAAATGTTGGTAATGACTGGTATGCCATAATGGAAGAATTAGCGAATTATCGTGAAGGATTTAAAACAGTAGAACATTTAAAGGAAACTGATAAAAGCTGAGACTGTATGAATGACGGTCTCAGCTTTCTTTGTTTTCAAAATATATATAATGATGATTATTGGCTATTCTTTTTAATTAGACTTACAACTAATGCAATAAAACCTACTGGGATTAATAAAATAAGTAATGCAATTAACCCTAAAGCACCTAATACCATTGCGATTCCTCCTCATTTGGTTTAGTTACTTAATTCTAGGTTAATTAGGTAATAAGTGTTATTCAATGATTTGTAGGTTAACTTTCAATAATGTAAGAAATAAAAAAGGTAAGTATGTTTTAAATGTTTACTACAACTAAATAAAAAAGTATTGCTTTTAACAGAAAATGGTATATTATTGTTTTATATTAATTCATTTTTAAGGGGAAATGGTATGAAAATATTAGGACATACTCGTGCATTTTCATTTAGAAAAGTGACTTTGGGAGCAGTCACTGCTTTAATTGGATTAGGCACTATAGGCGCAATGGGTAATCAAGCTCAAGCTAGTACGCACTCGAGTTATTCACAATCTCATCGAACAACGACTAATGGTAAAAGTACATCAACGCAATCGAGGGTTAAAACAACTACAGTTAAACCGATAGTAACATCTACAAAGGTAGTTAAGCCAGTTCATCAGACAAGCAAAGTTCAAACTACTAAGAAAGTCGTGCCTACTAAACAATCGACTAAGAGTATAAAACCTGTAGTTACGAAAGCACCAACTAAACAAGCTACGAGTAGTAAAACTTCAGTTACTGTATCCAAAGCACCCACAACTTCTACGGGTAAAACGACAACTACTAAGTCAGTTACTACTCGACCAAAATCTACATCAGCAGTAAAATCTACATCTACTAAGCCGACAGCTAAAACTTCAAGAACATCATCAACATCTAAAAAATCAACTACTACGACTAAAGCAACAAAGTCTACTACAACTACGAAACGTACGTCGTCATCAACATCGGGAAGTAAGAGTGGAACGACAACATCTCGCACAACAACTCCAAGTAAGTCGACCGCTACTCATACAAGCACATCTACTCGCACAAGTTCGACTAAAAAGTCTACAACATCTACAACAAAGCCATCAACAACAAAATCAACTTCAACGTCGACAAAGCCTATATCATCAACTAAGAAATCAACTACGACAACGACTAAACCTACAACTTCAACAGCGAAGTCTACAACTTCAGCAACAAAATCAACTACGATACCGACAAAGCCATCAACATCAACTAAGCAGCCTACAACAACACCGGCAACTACCGTGCCTACCACTAATCAAACAGATAATAATCAAGAAATGATTGGTACTGCACCAGAAGGACATATAAAAGATAAGTATCAATCGATGACACAACTTGAGAGTGAAACGGTGGAAGGTGTAGATTGGAAAAAAGATACAAGAGATAATGGTACGAAAGTACTTATTGTTGCACCTCATGGAGGAAACATTGAACAAGGAACGACAGAAGCAACGAAAGCTTTGGCGAAAAAAGGAAATTATGATTATTTCTCTTTTGAAGCTATAAGACCTAAAAATAATACTGAATTACACGTTACTTCAACGCATTATGATGATCCTACTCTTAACCAAATGATTCAAAATCGCACAGCTACAATTTCTATTCATGGTGCAGCTGGTACAGATCAAATTATTTATTTAGGAGGACCACCTTCCACTTTAAGAGATGAAATGGAAACACAATTAAAAAGTAGTGGTTTTACAGTGATGGCTCCACTTGATTATATCGGAGGAGTAAAGAAAAATAACTTTATAAACAGAGAAGAAAACAATACAGGCGTTCAACTTGAGCTAACAACTGCACTCAGAAAAGCTTTCTTCAATAATGGTGATACAAGTACTAAGAATCGTTCTAATGAAAGTAATTGGACGCCGCTGATGCAGACATTTGTTGATGCGTTATATACGAGTATCAACAATATTTATCCAAATCATTAATTTTGTAGAAGTAAATTAATTCAAAACTATATAACAATATTGTCATAATAGGGCTAAAGGATGATTTCGATAGCCCTATTATTTTTTATATTTATAACTAATAGAAATTGTTCAAATTTAATAAATTGATTTGAAATACTTCTTTTATAAATGGTAAGAAGGGAAATGTTTGATTTTGAAAAAGAGAATATCAATAAGTACCTCAAGTAAAATGAAATTATCAATACTTATTTGCTTAGTCATTTTAATTATAGGAATCACTAGCGCCTGTGCTATAACACATGAACATAAGAATTCTGCAACGCATCACTCAAAGTTGCATCATGTACCACTGATTGTAGGTCAAGGAGAAGATAAGGGACAGGCATCCACTGTCAATCTTGAGCCTTCAGAATCAGCACAAGAAGATGTACATCATAAAGACCGTTTTAAATCTATGACTGATTTATTTAAGCATACAAAACGGAATGTGGATTGGAAGAAAGAAGTTAAAAAAGTAGGAAGTCATGTATTAATTATTGCGCCTCACGGAGGAAACATTGAAGCGGGTACCACAGAGTTAACTAAATTAATAGCTAACGATAATCACTATGATTATTTTTCATTTACCGTTTTAAGAAAAAAACATGCTGAAGATTTGCATGTCACTTCAAGTCATTATAATGATCCTACATTATTAAATATGGTTAAATCTAAAGATTATGCAGTTTCCATACATGGTGCTAAAGGGGATAAACCTGTCATTTATCTTGGAGGATTAGATACACCTTTAAAAGAAGCAATTAAAAAACAATTAGTTAAACATCATTTTGTTGTTAAAATCGCACCAACTTATTTAGGTGGAGACTTAAAAGAAAATTTCATTAATGAAGATATCAAAGGGAAAGGTGTGCAACTTGAATTAACGACAGCTTTAAGAAAATCTTTATTTGTGAATGAAAAACTATCTGCGAAATCTAGAAATAATAGAAGTAATTGGTCACCGGCGATGTATCGTTTTTCAGATGCCATTGATAAAGCCGTACAACAAGTTGATGAATCAGGAAAAGATAGATAAAGTGTGGCTATATGAAAGAATATTAAATGCAAAAATTAAAATAGTAGAAAATAAAAAATCTCAGAATCGCAAATGCTTTTCTGAGATTTTTCGCTAATATATTTTAGAAAGTTTTAGCTAGTTCTTTTGCTTCTTCAACGCCGGCTAATTTGATTTCTTCAGCCTTTTCAGGTTCAGCGTTATGACCTTCAATAATAACAGTTTCGTATGAAGGTACACCTAGGAATGTCATAATGTTTCTTAAATATCGGTCTCCAGATTCAATTTCTGCAGTCGGTCCTTCGCTATAGTATCCGCCTCTAGATTGAATGTGAAGTACCTTTTTATCAGTGAGTAAACCTTGAGGTCCTTCTGAAGTGTATTTAAATGTTTTACCTGCTACTGTAATTGCATCGATATAAGCTTTTAAAACAGGTGGGAATGATAAGTTCCACATTGGGCTAACAAATACGTATTTATCAGCTTCTAAAAATTCATCAAGAATGGCTCCTAAACGAGTAACTTTTTTACTTTCTTCAGAAGTAAGTTCTTCGCCTTTTGCAGCTTTTCCCCAACCAATTAATACATCTTTATCAATATGAGGAATATCTTCAGTAAATAAGTCGATGTGTTTAACTTCATCTCCTGAGTGATTATCTTGATAAGCGTCGATGAAAGCTTTGCCAGCTGCCATAGAATTTGAAACGAGTTCATCGAGTGGATGAGCTGTAATGTATAATAATTTTGCCATTTTTTAGTTCTCCTTAAAAATGTTGTATAGTTGATATAATAATTATACTTAGTCAGGGAGATTTCACAATATGTTAAATTAAAAATCATCCTAATGGACTATAAAATAATTTTATATGTGCCTATTTCTACAAGTACACAATTTATTTTCATGAAATTAATATTATCTGAATTTGAAGTTTTTAAAATTAACTTTAAAAAGTGTATAATAGTATTAAAGATTTGAACAGCTTACATGTTCATATTAAGCATCCTAGAAAGGAGTGTAACAGATGAAAAAATTAGCAGTTATTTTAGCATTAGCTGGCGCAGCTTATTATGGTTTTAAAAAATACCAAAACCATGTTAACCAAGCACCAAATATCGAATACTAAAATTTACTTATCAAAGTAAGTGATTATATTGAAGATAAAAGACAAAATCCATTTGGATTTTGTCTTTTTTTGTAAATTTCGGGTATATATATTGATATAGGAAATGAATATCAACTTATTGAAGTAGGGGGCTTTCATTTTCAAAAGCATCAAGAATCCACAATAGTTAAGAGGGGTGGAAAGATGTCTAAAATTTTATTAACTGGGGCCTCGGGATATATCGGTGGTCACCTTAAAGATAAATTAAAAGATCAACATGAAATCATCGCGATTTCTAGAAATACGAGTAACAAACAGAATGAGGAGAATGTTACTTGGAAATCTGCAGATTTATTTGATTTAGATGAAATTACTGAAGTAATGGAAGGGATCGATACAGCCATTTATCTCGTCCATTCAATGATGCCATCAGCAAAGTTAACACAAGCTAACTTTGAAGATATGGATGCACTGCTTGCAGATAACTTCGCACGTGCAGCGAAAAAGCAGGGTGTTAAACATATTGTCTTTATGAGTGGTTTGATTCCAGATGACAATCATTTATCAGCTCATTTAAGAAGTCGTCTTGAATGTGAAAAGATTCTTGGTGATTATGGTATTCCGGTTAGTACATTACGCGCTGGATTAATTATTGGTGCGAAGGGAAGTTCTTATCCGATACTTAAGCGTTTAGTTGAACGTTTACCAGCTATGGTATTACCTAGTTGGGCATATAACATGATAGCACCAGTAGCGATAGAAGATGTCATAGATGGGTTAGCAGCACTTGTTGAACGCTCTCCATCTGAAAATGAATCTATCGATATTAGTGGGCCTGAGACAATGAATTATAAAGAGTTGATTCAGCGAACAGCTAAAGTATTAGACAAACCATTACCTATGCTTGACTTGCCCATTATACCGATAATTGTAAGTCGTTATTGGGTTCAATTGATTTCAAGTGTACCGAAAGAAATGGTTTATCCGTTAATGAATAGTTTAATTCATGATATGGTACCGCATGATAAACGCATCGTACCTAAATTGTCATTAGGAAATATTACATTTGAAGATAGTGTGAAACGTGCTTTAGACGAAGAGAAAGAAGAGAAAAAGAAGAAGGCGAAACAAAGTTCTAGTCACTCTAAATCTAAGAAAGAAGAAATTAAAGATGTGCGCGCCATCACACGATTTGAAATTCCTGATGGATATAGTATTAAAGATGTGACAACGGAATATGCTCGTTTCATAAATAATATTACATTGCACTTAGTGAAAGGTACGATTAATGAACATGAATTCAATATGAATGTACCATTTATTAATAAATTTATTTTGAAAATGAAAAAAGATGAACATGACTCAAGTGAAGAAATGGCAGTTTATCGCATTGTCGGTGGCGATTTAGCACATGCGGATAATGGAGGAAATGCACGTTTCGAATTTCGCAGATTGAGAAATACAAATGAAGGGATTATTGCCCTTCAAGAATATGAACCAACATTACCATGGGTCGTTTATAAATTAACACAAGCGAAAGCCCATAAAACGGTAATGAACATATTTAAGAATAGAATGGCAAAATTATCAAAACAAAAGAAAGGATTAGGTGAGCAAGATATGACAAGAAATATTATTATTGGTGTTTCAGTAGCAGTTGCATTAGTGGCAGGAGGAGCAGGAGCGTTTGCTTTAATTAAGCGCAATCAAATGAAAAAAGAAAGTATGTCAAACGCAGAATTATAAATAGTTGGTAATGACAACTTATTGTACTTCTATCCAGATGAAAATGATCTAAATAGCGTAATGAAAAAATATAAAGCAAACTTAGATTAATAAGCATATCAACCAGTTAGGACACTAAGATGTTCTAACTGGTTTTTCATTAAAAAAGACGACCTGGCATATACCAAGTCGTCTTTATCATTAAATATCTGAATTATTGTTGATTTTGATTAGATGTTACATCATTTTTGAAAAAGTCGAAGATGTTTTGAGCACTCTTAGTGTTTTCCATGTTGCCTTTAAACTTGCTAGATCCTGGACCGTAAGCGTAAGTATTCACATCTTCACCAGTATGACCGTTTGTAGTCCATCCAGTGTGGGACGCATCATTAATTGGTTCTTGGATGGCATTTTGTAATTTTGTAGTAGCTTCTGCTACTTTAGGATCTTTATCATCTTTACCTTCTTTTTGAAGTTTGCGTAAATCTTTGGCAGCTTGTTTCACTTTATCCATTTGTTTGCTAGGGAAGTCAATGCCGTAACCTTCGTTGATGACTTTTTCAGGGTCTTTTCCTGCAGCAATTTCTTTAGTCATATACATACCAGAATGTTTCATTTTATGAATAGCTTCTGGATTCCATTTGTAATCTTTACCTTTAGCAATCGTCATACCACCAGTTGAATGGTCAGCTGTTGCCACAACTAAAGTATCTTTATGTGTTTTCGCATAGTCGATAGAGTTTTGGAATGCTTTTTCAAAGCCTCCCATTTCTGACATTACACCAGTAACATCATTTGGATGTGCAGCTTTATCTATAGAAGCACCTTCAACCATTAAGAAGAAGCCTTTATTGTTCTTATCTAATTTACTTAATGCACTTTGTTCCATATCTACGAGTAAAGGATTTTTAGATGGTGCATCAATTTGAAGAGGCATATCTTTCTCAGAGAAAGTTCCTAATACTTTGTCACTTTGAGAATTAAGAAGTTGTGTTTTATTACTTACTAAATCATAACCGTCTTTTTTGAATTTTTTATCAAGGTTGCCATTTTCTTTACCGAAGTATTTAGAACCGCCACCTAGGAGAACGTCTACTTTATGTTGACCGTTAATTTTATCATTATAAAATTGTTGAGCAATTTCATCTTTTTTATCACGAGAGTCAACATGTGATGCGTAAACAGCAGGAGTTGCATCAGTAAGTTCAGCCGTTGTAACTAAACCAGTTGATTTACCTTGCTCTTTAGCTTGTTCTAAAACAGATTTTAATGCCTTTTTATTATTATCAACGCTGATTGCGCCATTGTATGTTTTATGACCAGTCGCGAAAGCAGTTCCGCCCGCAGCTGAATCTGTTACGTTTTCTTTTGGATCATTAGGATATGTACGATTTGTACCTTTAAGGTATTTATCAAATGCAGTTGCATTCATTTTTTTAGCGCCAGGTTGATTTTTATAATAACGATATGCTGTATTGAAAGATGGGCCCATGCCATCGCCAACCATGAAAATAACATTTTTAGGATTCTTAGTATTACCAAATGCTACTGCATCATCTTGTCCTTGCTGTCCTTGAGCATTTTCACCTGGACCCGCACCACTTCCTGAAGCATGTGATACATTTGAAGCACCTATTACAGATGCAGCTACAATAGAACTTGCTATCGTTGTTTTACCAAATTTATTAATGAAACTCATAATTAATGTGCCCCCCTAAATAAGTTATGTATTGCATTTTTAAGTATAGGGTATGAACTTTGATTAAAAGTAATTTTTAAGTAAATGAATTGTAAATGTATATAAATTTGAAAAGAATTTAAATTCTAATTGCTTAAAATTAAATTGAGTTATTATACTAAAAGATACAGAGATTACCTTTTTTCATTCAATATTTTAGGACAAAAAATTGTATGAATCGTGTTTATTTAAAAATGTATTTTTTAGATACAAACATGTAAAATAGTGATAAATAGAAATTTTATTATAAAACGATGAGGACGAAACAACCTCAAAGAAGGTGAAATAATGATACTTGTTATGTTATCTCCAATATTGATTATTGGATTTATAGCTTTAGGTATTTTTGAAGAAAGAAGAAGAAGTAAAAAAGCTCAAGATCAAAAAGACCAAATTGAAAAAGATAAAAATAAAGTTTATGATTCAGAAGAGAACAAATAGTTAAAGTATGTCGTTGAAAGGTGAACAGTTATGAAGATTCTCATAGTCGAAGATGATTTAGTTATTGCTGAGAGCTTGGCTAATGAACTTTCAAAATGGAATTATGAAGTGAATGTTGTTGAAAACTTTGATCAAATTATGGAAGATTTTCGTGAAACAGAACCACAACTAGTATTGTTAGATATCAATTTACCTACACTCAATGGATTTCATTGGTGCCAAGAAATGCGCAAAGAATCTAATGTTCCTATCATGTTTATTAGTTCAAGAACCGATAATATGGATCAAATTATGGCTATTCAAATGGGTGGCGATGACTTTATTGAGAAACCGTTCAATTTATCGCTAACAGTAGCGAAGATACAAGCGTTACTTCGCCGTACATACGATTTATCCGTATCAAATGATGAATTAGATGTGAAAGGTTGCAAGTTGATTCTTGATGAGGCGAAACTCGTAAAGGATGATGACGCTGTTCAATTGTCATTAACAGAACTTCAAATTTTGAAAATGTTATTCCAAAATGAAGGAAAATACGTGAGTCGTACAGCATTAATTGAAAAGTGTTGGGAATCTGAAAACTTTATTGATGACAATACCTTAGCAGTTAATATGACTAGATTACGCAAGAAGTTATTATCTATAGGCGTTGATGATTTTATTGAAACTAAGAAAAATGTCGGATATAGGGTTTAATGATTATGTTACTATCTTTTATAAAATCGATTCGAAATGAGATTACAATTATATTTTGTATATTTTTATTATTTGCATTAATATTTTACTTATTTTCATTACCATTTAGTGCCTTCGGTCTTGCGTTAGGAATCGTATTACTCATCATTGTTATTCATTGGTGGGTAAAGTACCTTGGATTTAAGAGAAATGAGGATCTTAAAGAGAAGGTAGATAATTTGGAAAATGAATTAACTGAAGTAAAAAATCGCCAAGTAGAATATCGTAATGATGTGGAAAGTTACTTTTTAACATGGGTACACCAAATTAAGACACCTATCACAGCGTCACAACTATTACTCGAACGTAATGAAGAAAATGTTGTCAATCGCGTAAGACAAGAAATTGTTCAAATTGATAACTATACAAGCTTAGCATTGAGTTATTTAAAATTACTCAACGAAGAATCTGATATGACAATTTCATCAGTGACAGTGAATGAACTAATACGTCCGTTAATCATGAAATATCGAATTCAATTTATCGAACAACATACTAAAATACACTATGAAAAGTGTGAAGCAACTGTTTTAACGGATGCACAATGGGCGTCTATTATGATAGAACAAATTTTAAATAATGCTTTGAAGTACGCGCGTGGAAAAGACATTTGGATTGAATTTGATTCTGCTAAACAAACATTAATCATTAAAGACAATGGTGTAGGTATTAGTAAAGCAGATATTCCTAAAATATTTGATAAAGGCTATTCTGGTTACAACGGCAGACTTAATGAAGAATCAAGCGGCATAGGATTGTTCATTGTTAAGCATATTTCTAATCATTTGAATCATGAGGTCGATGTAGATTCAGGACTTGGTGAAGGTACGACATTTAAAATACATTTTCCCAACGAAGATTAGCTAACTTTCAAAATTGTAAGTTTGCCAACAATATTTGTAAGAAATTATGAATGTTGTTGGCACTTTTTTATTTTATGATATTAAGTGAAATGAGAAAGGGGCATTCGTGATGTTATTAGAAGTGAAAAATGTAAAAAAAGTATATGGAAGAGGACTTAACTCAACTACCGCATTAAATAATATGAATTTAGAAATTGATGACGGCGAGTTTGTAGCTATCATGGGTGAATCTGGCTCGGGAAAATCTACGCTACTCAATCTCATTGCGACATTCGATAAGGTAACAGAAGGTTTTATTTCGCTTAATGGAACCGCAATCAACAAACTGCGAAATAAAGAAGTTGCCCGTTTTCATAGAGAAACTTTAGGATTTGTCTTTCAAGATTTTAATGTCTTAAACACTATGACCAATAAAGACAACATTCTAATGCCACTTGTCCTTTCTAATGAACGTCCTAAAACAATGAATGAACGACTTGAAACAATAAGCACTCAATTAGGTATTAATGATTTGTTGGACAAATATCCATACGAAATCTCAGGCGGGCAAAAACAGCGAATTGCTATAGCACGCGCACTCATCGCTCAGCCTAAATTATTACTAGCCGATGAACCTACTGGAGCACTAGACTCCAAAACTTCTAAAAACCTTATGAAATTATTTCGAGAAATTAACCAAAATAATCAAACTATCTTAATGGTGACACATTCTAATATCGATGCGTCATATGCCGAAAGAGTTATTTTTATTAAAGATGGGAAACTTTATCATGAAATCTATCGTGGTGAAGAATCTCGAGATGAATATCAGAAACGGATTGCAGATAGCTTAGCTATCCTAAATGGAAGAGGTGATTAGTGTGACATTCAAGATGATATGGAAAATGATAAAACGTGGGTATGTCACACAACGTCATATTATTATTCCGTTTATTATTGCTGTGAGTATCATGTTTGGTATTGAGTATATATTAATATCGATAACTCAAAATACGTATACTCAGCGACACAGCGTCACGCTTCCGCTATTTGCTGTTTTAGGTAATGTACTCATGTCTATGTTGACGTTAATATTTGTTGTATATGCTAATAACTTTGTAATTAAAAGAAGGCAACGAGAGTTTGCTGTATACATGATTTTAGGGATGGAGAAAAAACATATAAAAGTTTCTTTGGTTATTGAATCTTTGATCAATTTCGTAATTATTAGTTGTATAAGTTTAATTGGGGGATACTTGTTCGGTTCTTTATTTTTTATGCTTATAAGTAAAATATGGATAGGGAAGAGTGCAAGTTTAGTTGATTACCCGTTTGATATTAGAGCAATGTGGATAACTTTAATCATGCTAGTGGTAGTTTTAATCGTGCTTAATATTATAAATATTATAAAGGTAACCTTTCAAAGTCCACTTAAATTAGTTAACCAAAATAGTAAAAAAACTGGAAAAACGTCTAAAATTTTTACTTACATTTCATTGTTATTAGGAATTCTTCTAACTGGGTTTGGGTATAGTATTGCCTTACAGAACAATACTATGATTGGTTCATTAGCAAGTATATTTGTAGCTATGCTTAGTGTTTTTATAGGAACATACTTCCTCTTTATATCTTTAAGCGTATTAATATTAGATTGGTTAAAAAGAATACCTAACTTTTATTACAAGACTAATAATTTTTTCACTGTATCTAATTTGAGAAGTAGATTAAAATCTAACGCAGTAAGCTTAGCTACTATATCATTATTAGCTACATTCCTCATAGTTACTTTAGGTATGACAATTCACACTTATAGAGGTTTCAATGAACGAATAGATCAAATATGGCCAAATGAATATTTTATCAGCGTGAGTGGAGACGTTCATAAAGATAAAAAAGTAAAAAAAATAATGGATTCATTAGAAAATGATATTCAAAGGCACGTTAAAACCGATACCTTTAAAATGTATAGTCTAAAAAGCAATAAGGCTGAATTTGTAAATAATAAAAATAACACTATATTAAGGCCGAACTCAAAAAAGTTTGATGGTCGATTATTCTATTTATCTAAAGAAGTACCTCACTATATTACGACATATTTTATGACACTTAATGATTATAATAAATATCACCCTAACTTAAGTCTTAAAAGTAATGAGATAGCAATTAATACAGATAATTCCGTTTTAAATAAGACAGATAAAATAAAAATCAATGGAACTGAATATAGGTTGAAGCATATTAAGAAAATAAATATAAATACGCTATCAAATTTTATGGACGGTGCTTATTTAGTAACGAAAAATAATAAAATTAAAGAAAAGTTATATAATTACCTAAATAATTTTTCTAAAGATGATGACTACTATCCACGATCTTTTTTAGAATTCAATGTTATGGGGGATAAAAAACTCAGTGCTTCTCAAATAAATAAAATAAATAAAAATAGCAATAATGGAGCGTTTGTAGAGGATAGACCCAGATTTGAAAAGGAGTGGACTGGCGTTAATGGCGGATTGATATTTGTCGGGACTGTGGTATCCTTCGTATTATTCATCGCTATCTTCCTAATGATGTATTACAAACAAATTTCTGAAGGTTATGATGATAGACGTGAATATGAAGTAATGAGAAAAATTGGACTTGAACAAGACTTAATTAAGAAAATTATCAATAAACAAATTATATGGATATTTTCAATACCTGTTATTGTAGCAATTATCCATACCTTAGTTGCTTCCAAAATTATTTTTAATCTTCTTGGATTTATAACACCTAAAAATAGTGGAGTATTTGCTACAAGCTTTATAGGAGTTACTTTAGCATTTATCGCTATATATTCTCTTATGTACTGGGTAACTTCACGTATTTACTATATGATCATTAATAATAAACATTAATATTTCAAAGGCTAAGACATGCTTATCGTGTCTTAGTCTTTTTTATACACTATAAAACTTGTATTTCTAGTGCTAATATTGTTTTAAATTTAATTGAAATGACCTTTATATTTTCATGAAATTAATAACTTCAAATAAAATGTTAAATTCTTTTTTTAATTTTTAAGAATAAATCTAAATTTTTAGGGTATTAAACAAATATCTTGCAAAGGAGGAATTATAAACATGATAAAACGTACTGTTGAAAAAGTTCTATCTTGGATAGGAAATATACTCCATCTTTTATACTTAGGTTTTATTGCTTTAATGGTTTCAATGATGGGTAATAAAGATTTTAAACATGAAATGATTCATAATACTCAAGATTCAAATCAAGGTGTATCATCTGACCAACTTAATCAGTCATATGGAATGTTATCAAGTATGGGTACATGGTACATCATTGGTTTTATAGTATTATTAATTCTTGCAATTATTGCTACATTATTAATCAGTAAAAAATCTAAAATTGCAGGTATCATCTTATTAATCGTAGGTGTTATTGCGTTACTTACTTCAAGTTTCTTAGCAGGTATTTTATGGATAATTGCAGGTATCATGCTATTAGCACGTAAACCTAAAAATGATCCAAATCATCAATACAATGATAATCACAATGCCTATGCAAATAATGAGCACCATAGAAATAACAACCACAATGAATATGACAGAAACAATAATTACAATAACAATCATAATGAATATGATAGAAATCATAGTCACGACGACAATCATCATAATCATGATCACCATAATGCTCATGATAATACACATTCTCATGACAATTATCAAAATAATGAGCACTATGAAAATGGTAACAGACAAGTTAATGAGAAGAATAACTCATTTATTTTATCTGGTGATGACAAAAAGCAAGAACAACAAGAAATTAAAGATCAATATTCACACAATAGTGACAGAGAGTCTCGTGATTTAAACAATCATTCAAAAGATAATCATCATGATTTTAATTCTAATGACACTAAACGTGATGATTTTATTAAAGAAGAAGAGCGTCATCGTAAAAACGAAAAAGAAGACAATCCATTTAAATATTAAATTAATAACTGTATAAGTTTATTAAGTACAAAGACCGATCCACCAAAATGAGTGGGTCGGTTTTTTCAATATCTATAAATATATGATGAACGAGTTTCTTCCTATTATATAATATAAAACTTTGAACAGATTTATTATCGAAAATGAAATTTACATACAACTATTGAAAATGTTAATGAATTAGTCTAGAATTTTTCGATGCACACAATTCAATGTACATTTAAAAACGAAGTTTAAATGATTATATTTAAGTCTATATATTTTTGCATGCTAATGTTCAAAATGATTGAGGGAGGAATTATTGAGGATGAATTGGATATCGATACTCTTATTCATTCTGGTAGTAGGTGGTATTTCATTATACGCTTATCTACAATCGAAAAAAGTTAAAACAGATAGTTCAGATGGTTACTTTATGGGAGGTAACAGTCTGACAGGATTCACAGTTGCTTCGACGATTATTATGACTAATTTATCTACGGAGCAAATCGTGGGACAGAATGGACAAAGTTATTCACAAGGTATGGAAGTTATGGCATGGGAGGTTACTGCAGCTGTAGCGGTTGTACTATTAGCTTGGGTCTTCTTACCTAAATATTTACAATATGGTGTTACGACTATATCTGAATTCTTAGAATTAAGATATGATACTTTTACTAAGCGATTTGTATCTATCTTATTTATTTTCACATACGTCGTTTCATTCTTACCCGTTGTACTTTACTCTGGTTCACTCGTGTTCAACAAAATGTTTAACATTGATAAATATTTAGGAGTAAGCAGTACAACTGCCGTTATCATTATTTCCTTGGTCATAGGCGTTGTAGGAATCATCTATTTATTTGTCGGTGGTTTATCTCTTAGCGCATTCAGTGACTCTATTTATGGTATGGCGCTTATTATCGGTGGACTTGCGATTACAATTCTAGGTCTCGGACATCTAGGTGACGGTAATTTTATCCATGGTTTCGATAAAATGGTTCAAAAAACGCCAGAGAAATTGAATGGCTTCGGTAAAATCGATTCTGATATTGTGCCATGGCCTACGTTATTCTTCGGTATGTTCTTCAACAATTTATTCTTCTGGTGCGCAAACCAAATGATTGTTCAAAAAGCGCTTGCTGCTAAGAACTTAAAGGAATCACAAAAAGGTGCTATATACTTAAGTTTATTCAAGGTGTTCGGGCCTTTATTTACAGTGCTTCCAGGAGTAGTTGCATACAACTACTTTAATGGCAGTATTAAAACTCCAGACAATGCGTATCCAGCGCTTGTAAGTTCAGTACTACCTGATTGGGCTTTCGGTTTATTTGGTGCCGTGATTTTCGGAGCAATCTTAAGCTCATTTGTAGGTTCATTAAACAGTACAACGACATTACTTACGCTTGATTTTTATAAACCCATCTTTGGAAAGAATAAATCTGATAAACATATTGCACGTGTAGGTCACATTGCGACAATCGTTATTGGCGCAATTGTAGTAGGGCTTGCGCCAGTCATTTCATTATTCCCAAGTGGTTTATACGCTGTTGTACAACAATTCAATGGTGTTTATAGTATGCCAGTACTCGTACTTGTGTTTGTCGCATTCTATTCTAAGAAGACATCTAAGTTAGGTGCTAAAGTTGCACTTGCTACACACATTATAATATATGCGATTGTGAGTCTCGTATTTACAGAAATTAACTATCTATATACATTCAGCGTATTATTCTTTGTAGATTTAATTATTGTATTAATTTTCAATAAGATTAAACCTTCTAGTGAATATGACTTAAAATCACGTCAAGCACAGGTCGATATGACACCATGGAAATATCGCTATGTTGCTGGAATAATTATCTTGGCATTAGTGGTAATAAGTTATATCATCTTTTCACCACTCGTACTTGCGAAATAAATGTTACAATTGGAACTTGATAAATGAATGAATAGAAGTGTACGTTGGCACGCTAGAGGTAGTGTTAACGTACACTTTATCTATATTAAATTTAATTTTCCTGAAAATGAAAAACGAAAGGAGGTTCTAACGCATATGCATACAGTCGGCATCATACCTTCACCAGGTGTTGCACATCATCATGCGAAGAGAATCATACCAAAAGTAAAAAAATTGCTTACTGAACGTATCGAAGGTGATAGCCATTGGAACTTCGATATTAAAGTAGATTTAATGATAGGTTCAGCTGAAGATGTACATGAAAGTGTGGACAAGGCCGCTCAATTAAAGGACGACCATCACTGGGATTATGTCATCTGTTTAACTGATTTACCGAGTATTTCTGATAATAAAGTCGTGATTAGTGACTATAATAATGATAAGCAAGTAGCTATGTTATCTCTACCTTCACTTGGCTTTATGGGTTTGAACAGTAAATTAGTTAAGACTGTGACATCTTTGATTGAACAGTTATACTATGAAGATCCGAAAAGTAAAAATGCGCCACATCCATTTGTACGCATGAAATCAGTTGAACCTAATGAAGATGAATCTGAAAAAAGACGTTACATTAATACATTATTTATCATTAGTTGGATTCAACTTATTGGTGGTTTAACACGAGCCAATCAGCCATGGAAGAATATCTTTAATTTTAAAAAGATTATCTCCGTTGCATTTGCTACAGGTACGTATATTTCAATTTTCTCTATGCCTTGGGAACTCAGTGTCATTTATTCACCTTTCAGACTTATACTGCTTATGATTATTGCGATATTAGGTATGGCAGGTTGGTTACTATACGCACATCAATTATTAGAAAGAAAGACTGCGAAATCCCAACGCGTTTATCGTTATATCTATAACTCAACGACACTAGTTACATTGAGTGTGATTACTTTAATGAATTATTTTATTCTATACATTTTACTCATTATCAGTATTACGCTATTTGTACCAGTTGATTTATTTAATAGTTGGACAAGTGCAAAGGCTCAATTTACCTTTACTAATTATTTAAGATTGATTTGGTTTGTCGCGTCATTAGGTCTATTAGCAGGCGCTATGGGTTCTACAGTTGAAGATGAAGAAAAAATACGACGCATTACGTATTCATATAGACAATATCATCGCTATAAAGAGGCAGAAGAAGAACAAAAAGAACAACAACAATCTCAAGACGTATCACATCAGAAAGTTGAACAACAAGCTTCAAGTAATGATCAGCAAGATGAACAATATGAAGGTAAAAAACAAGGTCACAGAGAGGAGGATGAGTAATGGCAGATTTGGAGAAAAGAACGGTTGGACTAGTTGTAGCGCCAGGGGTTACAGAACGTCTAGCAGAAAGTTTGATGGAAGAGTTGCCAGATATGTTGTCTGAACAATACAACAACGAAAAAGAATGGACATTTGATTTGGTTACAGATCCATTAACTGGCTTCGCAGAATCTGTAGATGAAATATTTAAGAAAGTTGCAGATTATCATGATAAGCGTCAATGGGATTACGTCATTTCAATTACTGACTTGCCGATTTTTGCTGATCATCAAGTGATGGCATTAGATATCAACATGTATAACGGCGCAGCAATCTTCTCATATCCAGCATTTGGCTGGCGCCCAGTAAAAAATAGATTTAAACAAGCAATTCTTAGTATCATTCAAGAACTCCATGAAGCAGAACACGAAAGTCGTAATTACGATGATAATAACAATATAGAGACATCCGTTAAAAAACAATTTCCTCTCTCTAAAATAGATAAAACTCAAGTGTATTTAGAAGAAACTGAGTCATATCATTTAAGATATTTATCAAGTTCTCGTTCTAGAGGTATGTTTAGACTTGTCAGTGGTATGACATTTGCTAATAACCCATTAAATATGATGGCAAGTTTAAGTAATATAGTTGCCATTGCCTTTACGACAGGCGCTTTCGGGCTTGTCTTTACAACGATGTGGCAAATGGCCAATAACTTTTCAATGTGGCGTCTATTTGGTATATCCATTATCGCGATTATTGGCATGTTAATATGGATTATGATGTCTCACGATCTTTGGGAATCTGTTAAATCAAGTAAAAATAAAAGGATAACTTGGTTATATAATGCTACGACAATTATGACGTTAATTATTGCCATTATCATTTACTATATTATTTTATATACTCTGTTCTTGATTGCAGAGTTAGTGTTGCTACCAGCAGACTTTTTAGGACAACAAGTAAGTCTTAAAGGTCCAGCAGGTCCAGATCTTTATTTAAGTATTCCTTGGTTTGCAGCATCTGTTTCTACAGTTGCAGGTGCTATAGGTGCAGGTTTATTAAATGATCAGTTAATTAAAGAAAGTACGTATGGCTATCGACAACGTATTCGTTACGAAGATACCCATGATAAAACTCAATAAGAATATGACATAAATTTATATGTATAATATGAATGATTGTATATAAAGCCACTCCATAATTTTGGGAGTGGCTTTGTTTATAACTAACTCTTTTCATAATTTATATTAAAAATTAGAAGCAAGATGAATAACAGTATTTTCAACTATTAAGAGCATAGATTTTCTATAAAAAATATTTTAAAATATTGTTTAACAACTTAATTTGAGTAAAAATTGAAAGTAGGGTTAGTTATGTACTGTTCAAATTGTGGACATCAATTAAAAGAGGGCCAATCATTTTGTAATCAATGTGGAGCACATATTAGGCAATCATATCAAAATCACCCACCTCATTATAACCAAAACCATTCTAACTACAACTTACAACGTGCATCTCGTAGTAAGAAGCCAACAGGTTTAATTATTTTATTATCACTCATCTTTATAGGATTCATTGCTGCTATGCTTTACGGAGCATATTATGCTTATGAACATTATGTCAAAGATGATGATAAGACATCAGAATCTGTTCAATCAAGTCCATCTAATACAAATGATTCAAAAAGTGAGAAAGATTCAACTTCTAAAGGTCCGCATATTGATGTCTTTAGTACAGCATTTGATAAAGGGTATATGAAATCTGCGTCAACGAGTGGTTATCAAGGTATATATACAGGTATGACACGTAAAGAAGTTGAAGAAAAATTTGGTAAATCCGATGGAAATGTTGATAGTTCAAATTATACTTACGAAAAGTATGGGAACTTAGCAGTTGCGTATGAGAATGATGAAGTTGTTCATGTAGGGGTGGCCCCTAATGATATTTCAGAAGATCAATTTATCCAAAAATATAACGAACCTGATGACAGAAAGCCAAATCAATTAATCTATGATAGCAATAAAGATAATGATTTCTCTGTATTAGTTAATGTTAAAAATGGGAAAATATCTGTTATCGAAAATGTTGATCAATTATAGAGAGTTGCGAAAGCAACTCTATTTGTTTATATAAAATTATGCAAATATTTTGAATTGTGAAATACAATGTAATAGAATTCAACCAATCGTACTCGATTGAAAAGAGGTGAATGTGTGAATAAGTAACACATGTTACTAGAAAACTAGTTATATTTTAAACTTATCATGTGAGTCGATGATTGACGCAATTATGAAAGAGAGAATTTAAATGGTTTGGTTTAACCAATTCGTAATATTTCGTGTGACTTGTTTTATGAGTTAAGGACACTTAAACTCACAATGGCATGAATAAATAATTAGACCTATTTAATGAAAAGAAACTAAGAATTAAATGTTAAACAGTCCGAAATACTGTTCGCTAAGACGAGGTAACGAAGTCATAAAAGTATAACTTTTATTGTAGCGGGTATCATATGTATAGAATTCGTATCTGTCATGTTTAAAAAGGAGTCGAAGTCGATATCATTTGCCGTATCACGCGGTAAACAAATGATTTCTGAGTATAATAATAAAACTGAAGCGGAAATATCTATTATCTTAGATAATCACAAGCAATGATTGTAGAAATTCACAGTAATAATGCAAGTGGTTTAGTAAATTTATTATTAATAACAAAATGACAGCTCAAAAATTAATTCAAAATATTTTTGCTTTCCCTGGAGCATCTAGTGGCGTTATTGATTTATTAAAATTCGCAATGATGTAGAGGTGTATCTCAATGAGTAAGCGTGTTTATGATATAAAAGTAGAAAGGTGTGGCGGTTCTACTTACTTTTTAGAAGAATATAAAGGAAAGGTTCTTATTATCGTAAATACAGCAACTAATTGCGCATTAAACGATCAATTTGAAGGATTGGAAACGTTATATCAAAAATATAAAAATGATGGATTAGTTGTTTTAAGTTTTCCTTGTAATAACTTTGACAATCAAGAACCTGGGTCGATGGATGAAATCTACAATACTTACCGTCGACGGTTTGGTATTACATTTCCTATCCACTCGAAAACAATTGTAAATGGTGACAATGAACATCCTTTATATACGCTTTTAAAACGCGAGAAACCTGGATTATTTGGTTCGCAAATTAAGTGGAACTTTACAAAGTTTGTTATTGATAGAGAGGGTAAAGTAGTAGGCAAGTATCTTCCTTATGACTCTCCAGAAGAGATGGAGGAATTCATTAAAGAATTATTAAATGAATAAATGATGATGTGTTAGCTCTCTTTTAAGTCGAAGTGACTTTTAAGAGAGTTTTTAGTATTTAATTTTAAAATTAATGATGAATATTTACACTGGTATCTTGACTTTCAAATTAAAAGTAGTTAAAGTAGTAAACATAATTATTCTGACAATTCAGATAGGAATTTAAGTGTTTGAATGAATTTATGAAATGAGGGGGGGATCATAAATTGATGTCAGTAGATAAGATTACGTATGATAGTTTTACGGGTGATCCTTTTATCGACACTATCGATGCTGACGACCAAACCAAAGGTGCCTACCAAATATTAGAATGGGCTTACCAAATCTATGGTGACGATATCGTCTATTCATGTAGTTTTGGGGCTGAAAGCATGGTGCTTATCAATTTAATTTATCAAATTAAACCAGATGCACAGATCGTCTTTTTAGATACAGACTTACATTTCCAAGAAACTTACGATTTAATTGATAGAGTGAAAGAGAAATATCCACGACTTCGAATTAAAATGAAAAAACCAGAACTTACATTAGAAGAACAGGCTGATAAATATAATCCCGCTCTATGGAAGAATAATCCTAATCAATGTTGTTATATTCGCAAGATTAAACCACTTGAGGAAGTTTTATCTGGCGCGGTAGCATGGGTTTCAGGATTAAGACGTGCCCAATCACCAACACGTGCAAACACGGACTTTATTAATAAAGATGAACGATTTAAATCAGTTAAAGTATGTCCGCTTATTTATTGGACTGAAGACGAGGTTTGGGACTATATCAAGAGTAATGATTTACCTTACAATGAATTGCATGATCAACATTATCCTAGTATCGGTTGTATCCCTTGCACTGCACCAGTATTTGACTCAAATGATTCCCGTGCTGGCAGATGGTCTAATTTCGAAAAAACTGAATGTGGCTTACATGTTGCAGACAAACCATAATAAGGTAATCAAAATTTTTTGACTTTAAAACATAGTATTCCGATAAGATATAACCAAAAACTTACTTTGTTATAGTAAAACTCATTTAAAAATTGTTGAAACATAAAATGATTCTCGGCGGTTAATGAATAGGGATAGATGTATTGTGCATCACTCTCTTTCATTTACTGTCGTGAATATTTAGTACATACTAGAATAAACGATATTGGAAACATTTTCAGAAATAAATATAATCAAATATCGGGATAATTAAGATAAGAGGTGTATATGATTGAACTTAAGTGTCACTAATAGCCCCTTTACTGAAGGGCAAGCAGCACAGATTAATGAATTACTCCAAACTTTAACACCAGAACAACAAACTTGGTTAAGTGGCTACCTCATGGCAAACCAATCATCGAATGCTACGAGTGAGGGAGCTTCTGACAATATAGCATCATCTTCAACGTCTTCAGTAAGTCAAGAAACTGAAGCCATGTTACATCGAAAAGAGCCTGAAGTAACGCCAGAACAACGCTCGATTACTATTCTTTATGGTTCTGAAACAGGTAATGCACAAGGGTTAGCAGAAATCTTTGAAGAACGTTTATCTAACATTGGAAATGATGTCACACTTAAATCTATGGACGACTTCAAGCCTAAAAATCTTAAGAAAGTTGAAGATTTATTTATTGTGACTGCAACGCATGGGGAAGGTGACCCTCCAGATAATGCTGTAGAATTGCATGAATATATCCATGGTCGTAAAGCGCCTAAATTAGATGGTGTAAGATTCTCAGTTTTAGCATTAGGAGACCAAACTTATGAATTCTTCTGTCAAACTGGTAAAGACTTTGATAACCGCCTTGCAGAATTAGGTGCTGAGAGAATTTATGACCGTGTCGATTGCGATGTTGATTATGATGAAGATGCTGAAAAGTGGATGGCGAATGTCATCAATGCGATAGATTCAACACCAGCAGGCACTGACAGTGAACAAGTGGTAAGTGAGTCTATTAAATCCGCAAAGGAGAAGAAATATTCAAAGTCTAATCCTTATGAAGCCGAAGTCTTAACGAATATTAATTTAAATGGTAGAGGTTCAAATAAAGAAACAAGACACATTGAATTATTACTTGATAATTTCGGTGAAGAATATGAACCTGGCGATTGTATTGTTGTCTTACCTCAAAATGATCCAGCCCTCGTCGACTTGCTCGTCAGTACATTAGGATGGAGTCCGGACACGCAAGTGTTAATTAATGAAGATGGCGATACACTTAATCTTGAAGATGCATTAACTTCTCATTTTGAAATAACGAAGTTAACAAAACCTTTAGTTGAGAATGCGGCAACGTTCTTTAACAATGATGAACTTAGCGAGAAAGTTCAAGACAAGGAATGGATTCAAAATTATATTGAAGGTCGCGACCTCATTGATTTATTAAATGATTTTGCAACAACTGAACTTCAGCCAGAAAATATGTATCAATTACTCAGAAAGTTACCACCGAGAGAGTACTCAATTTCAAGTAGTTATAAAGCAACGCCTGATGAGGTGCATATTACGGTGGGCGCTGTAAGATATAACGCGCATGGTCGTGATCGTACAGGTGTATGCTCAGTACAGTTTGCGGAGAGAATTCAAGAAGGTGATACGGTTCCAATTTACTTGAAACGTAATCCAAATTTTAAATTCCCTCAAAACGAAGAGACCCCAGTGATTATGATAGGTCCAGGAACTGGTGTTGCGCCATTCAGATCGTATATGCAAGAACGTGAAGAGCTAGGATTTGAAGGTCACACATGGCTATTCTTTGGTGAACAACACTTCACTACTGATTTCTTATACCAAACTGAATGGCAAGAATGGCTCGATGATGGCACCCTCTCTAAGTTAGACGTGGCCTTTTCAAGAGATACGGATCAAAAAGTGTATGTACAGCATAAAATTGCTGAAAATAGTGAGCAATTTAACCAATGGATTGAAAATGGTGCAGCGATTTATGTGTGCGGTGATGAGAGTAAGATGGCTAAGGATGTTCATCAAGCTATTCGTAATGTATTAGTGAAAGAACAAAATCTTTCTGAAGAAGATGCAGAAGAATACTTGAAGCAATTGAAACGAGATAAGAGATATCAACGAGACGTGTATTAATAGAAAGGATGGGGGATACATGGCTAGAACAAATAAACAAATTTCAGAAGAACTTGATAAGAATCTTGATGAAATGGAATTTTTAAAAGCCGACAGTGACTTTCTACGTGGAACAATCGAACAAGGGCTTGCCGATCCAATTACGGGCTCGATTTCACAAGATGACGCTAAGCTATTAAAGTTCCACGGAAGTTACATGCAAGACGATAGAGATTTAAGAGATGAACGTCGTAAACAAAAATTAGAACCAGCATATAGTTTTATGATACGTGTTCGTGTACCAGGGGGGAAAGCGACACCAGATCAATGGATTGCTATGGATGACATCTCTAATAATCATGCTAATCAAACGATTAAATTGACCACAAGACAGGCATTTCAATTTCACGGAATTTTAAAGCGTAACTTAAAACAGTCTATGAAGGAGATCAACGACTCTGTCTTAGATTCAATAGCTGCTTGTGGCGATGTAAATCGTAATACGATGTGTAACCCAAATCCCTATCAATCAAAAGTTCACAAAGAAGTGAACACATATGCTACTGACATTAGTAATCATTTACTTCCAAGAACTGGCGCATATCATGAAATTTGGCTAGATGGCGAGAAAGTATTAGATTCCAGTGAGGAAAAGGAGCCGATATACGGTAATACGTATCTACCACGTAAATTTAAAATCGGTATTGCTGTACCACCCTCTAACGATATCGATGTCTATTCACAAGATATCGGACTTATTGCTATTGTAGATAACGATGAATTACTGGGATTTAATGTCACGATTGGTGGAGGTATGGGTATGACTCACGGTAATACTCAAACGTATCCACAACTAGGGCGTTTAATAGGATTCATACCAAAAGAAAAAGCTGTAGATGTTTGTGAAAAGCTTTTAACAATTCAAAGAGATTACGGTAATCGTGAAAATCGTAAAAATGCACGCTTTAAATATACAGTCGATCGTCTTGGTGAAGCTTGGGTCAAAGAAGAATTGAACCGTCGATTAGGATGGGATATTGAAGATGCACGTGACTTTGAATTTGAACATAATGGTGATCGTTTAGGTTGGATTGAGGGTAATGGCAATTGGAATTTTACGTTGTTTATTCAAAATGGACGAGTCAAAGATACTGAAGATTATAAATTGAAAACAGCACTTAGAGAAATTGCTGAAATGCATACAGGTGACTTCAGATTATCACCGAATCAAAATTTAGTAATCGCTAACGTTACACCTGAGAAAAAAGATGAAATCCAAGCTATCATTGATAAGTATGGTCTTACAGATGGTAAGAACTATACTGGATTACGTAGAAACTCTATGGCATGTGTAGCCTTTCCAACTTGTGGATTAGCGATGGCAGAATCGGAAAGATACTTACCATCTTTAATCTCTAAAATTGAAGATTTATTAGATGAAGCTGGAGTTCAGGAAGAAGAAATTACAATTCGTATGACAGGATGTCCAAATGGTTGTGCAAGACCTGCACTTGCTGAAGTCGCATTTATCGGAAAAGCACCTGGCAAATATAACATGTATTTAGGTGGTGGCTTCAAAGGTGAGCGTCTCAATAAATTGTATAAAGAAAATATCGGTGAAAATGAAATATTAGAAAGTTTACGTCCATTGTTGATTAGTTACGGTAAAGAACGACTTGAAGGCGAGCACTTTGGTGATTTCGTCATACGTTCAGGTGTGGTAGCAAAAGTCCATGATGGTCGCGACTTCCATAGCTAATCTAAAGGGGGAGTGATTAATATGGGCAAGGTATTTCTAGTTGGTGCAGGTCCTGGTGATCCTGATTTATTAACAATTAAAGGTTTAAAAGCAATTAAAAAAGCAGATGTGATTCTTTACGATCGTTTGATTAATAAAGAAATTTTAGAATTCGCCTCTCCTTCCACTAAATTCTTTTATTGTGGTAAAGATCCTAATAAGCATTCATTACCACAAGAAGAAACGAATAAAATGATGGTCACTTTAGCTAAGAAAGGGCATACTGTTACACGATTAAAAGGTGGCGATCCTTTCGTCTTTGGTAGAGGTGGCGAAGAAGCGGAAGTACTAGCAAATCACAATATTCCGTTTGAAATTGTACCTGGTATTACATCGGGTATTGCTGCACCAGCATACGCAGGTATTCCTGTCACTCACAGAGATTTTAGTTCATCTGTCGCATTCGTAACCGCAGTCAATAAACCAGGTATGGATAAAGAACAATATTGGGAACATTTAGCGAATGGACCAGAAACGTTATGCGTTTATATGGGAGTTAAACGACTTCCAGAAATTTGTGATTTATTAACGAAACATGGTCGTTCATCAGAAACGCCAGTCGCACTCGTTCACATGGGTACATCAATACGACAAAAAACGATTACTGGTACACTTGGTAATATTGTAGATAAGGCACATCAAATAACGAACCCAGCTATGATCATCATTGGTGATGTAGTCCATATGCGAGAGAAGATCAATTGGTTTGTGGAGCAAGCTGATGTAAACAAATTGTCAATTCCTAAAGTGACATCTAAATAGGACTGTTTTAGTTTTATCATTTATTTTCTGAAAATGAAGAAAAATAGTAAGATGAATATGACAAATACGAGGAGGGATTTACCGTGAATATGCCATTAATGTTAGATTTAACAAACAAAAAAGTTGTTGTTGTCGGTGGTGGGAAAATTGCTACACGACGTATTAAAACATTGTTAAATTACACAGAACATATTCACGTTGTAAGCCCGGTTATCACTAATCAAATAGCACAATGGGTTGAAACTCAGCGCATCACTTATTTGGAAAAACGTTTCGAACCTACTGATATTGAAGAGGCAGATATGGTAATTGCTGCTACCAATCATTCAGAGGTCAATGAAGAGGTAAGGTTATCAGTACCTGAACATGTGTTATTTAATCATGCAGAACAAGCTGAATTAGGTAATGTTACGTTTCCTAATGTTTTTCGAAGGGATCGCTTAACGATTAGTGTATCCACTGAAGGTGCGAGTCCAAAGTTAGGACAACGTATTATTAATCATTTAGAGGATACATATAATGAGGAGTATGTAACTTATGTTCAATTTCTATATGAAAGTAGACAATACATTAAAGCACTCAGCATAGAGCCATCTGATAAACATGCGTTACTTGAACAAATTTTATCAGACACATATTTAGATGAGAATAAGCAACATGAATTCATCCGATGGCTTCAATCACAGGTTTAATGAAGAATGGGGGCATTTGATATATGCGCAAAGTATTAATATTCGCAATAGCGGGATTTTTAGCACAACTTGTAGATGGGTCACTCGGCATGGGATTTGGTGCATCATCATCATCCATTTTACTCACTTATGGTATTGCGCCAGCAGTAGTTTCTGCAACAGTTCATTTCTCAGAAATTGCTACCACTGCAGCTTCTGGTACATCTCATTGGAAATTTGAAAATGTTCATAAGCCAACGATGTTAAAGCTTGCGATACCTTTCTATTTCAGCCTTCATAGGTGCAGGCGTTTTAACGTTTATTCACGGTAATTACATTAAACCATTCATTGCACTCTTTTTATTAAGCATGGGATTCTATATTTTATATCAATTCTTATTTAAAAGAACACATGAACACCATACGCATGTTGGTGATTTGAGTAGTTTCAAAGTGATTCCACAAGGTGCGATTGCAGGTTTCTTAGATGCTATCGGTGGTGGAGGCTGGGGTCCAGTGAATACACCGCTCTTACTTTCAAGCAAGAAAATTCAACCACGTTATGCGATTGGTACGGTTTCAGCTAGTGAATTCTTTGTTACATCTTCTGCAGCAATTAGTTTTATTATATTTTTAGGATTAACTCAGATTAACTGGTTTGCTGTCATTGCACTAAGTGTTGGTGGCATGCTTGCTGCTCCAATTTCAGCATATTTAGTTAAAATTTTACCTATAAATATTTTAGCAATATGTGTGGGTGGGTTAATTATTTTCACAAATAGTAATGCATTATTAAGTTATTTCATTAAAGATACAACAATCTCAAATACAGTTAGATGTATTATTTTAGCAGCAATTATTGTTTTACTCATCGTTCAGGTGATTCGAAACAAGAAATTGTCTTTTTCTTACAAGAAAAGCCGAGTAAACAAATATAATTAATTGGATAAAGGGGTTATAAAACGATGTCTAAAAATGAAGAAGTAATTAACTATACAATTCAACCACATGGTGGTGAATTAATTAACCGAGTTGTTGAAGGTGAGGAAAGAGAACGTTTAATTAAGGAAGCATCATCATATAAATCAATTACTTTAAATCCTTGGGGTATTTCAGATTTAGAATTAATTGGTATTGGTGGTTTTAGTCCGTTAACAGGATTTATGAATAAAGCAGACTATACCAAAGTTGTTGAAGACACTCATTTAGAAAATGGATTAGTATGGAGTATTCCCATTACTTTACCAGTATCTGAAGAAGAAGCGAATCAATTAGAAATTGGTGATGACATTGCTTTATACGGTGAAGATGGTGAATTATATGGAACATTAAAATTAGAAGAGAAGTACACGTACGATAAAGAAAAAGAAGCAAAATTAGTCTATGGAACTACTGAAGAACAACATCCAGGTGTCAAGAAAGTGTATGAAAAAGGTAATGTGTACTTAGCTGGACCTATTCAATTAATCAATCGCCCTAAACATGATGAATTTTCTGATTATCATCTAGATCCATCTGAAACAAGACAATTATTCCATGATTTAGGTTGGAAAACGGTTGTCGGATTCCAAACTAGAAATCCAGTTCATCGTGCACATGAATATATCCAGAAATCAGCTTTAGAAATTGTAGATGGATTACTTCTCAATCCTTTAGTTGGAGAAACTAAATCAGATGATATACCTGCTGATGTTCGTATGGAAAGTTATCAAGCTATCCTCAAGAATTATTTCCCTGAAAATAGAGCACGACTAGTGATTTATCCTGCAGCAATGCGCTATGCCGGCCCTCGTGAAGCAATATTGCACGCAACAGTGCGTAAGAATTATGGTTGTACACACTTTATAGTGGGACGTGATCATGCGGGTGTGGGTGATTACTATGGCACATATGAAGCGCAAGAGCTTATCACTCAATTTGAAGATGAACTAGATATTCAAATCTTAAAATTTGAACATGCTTTTTATTGTGAAGCATGCGGTAATATGGCGACGGCTAAGACATGCCCTCATGATGCCTCTCAACATTTACATTTAAGTGGTACAAAAGTTAGAGAAAAATTACGTAACGGAGAATCCTTGCCGACTCAATTTTCAAGACCAGAAGTCGCTGAAGTACTAATTAGAGGTTTACGAGAAAAATAATAAAGTAAAAGGAGAGATAGCATGAGTGAATCTAACAATATTACTTGGCATGATTCAGAAGTGACGAAAGAAGAAAGACAAAATCGTAATGGTCATAAAAGTGCAGTTATTTGGTTTACGGGGTTATCTGGTTCAGGTAAATCGACCGTTTCTGTCGCTTTAGAAAAAGCGCTATTCAATGAAGGAAAGCAAACATATCGTTTAGATGGGGATAATGTGCGTCATGGTCTTAATAAAAATTTAGGATTTAGTCCTGAAGATCGTACTGAAAACATACGCCGTATAGGTGAAGTTGCCAAACTCATGGTTGATGCAGGTTCAATCACTGTGACAGCTTTCATTTCACCGTATAAACAAGATCGCGATAATGTACGCGCGATTCTCAAAGATGATGAATTTATAGAAGTATATACGAAATGTAGTGTTGAAGAATGTGAGAACCGCGATCCTAAAGGATTGTATAAGAAAGCACGCTCTGGAGAAATTCCTGAGTTTACAGGTATTAGCGCCCCTTATGAAGCTCCAGATCATCCAGAAATCATTTTAGATACTGAACATGAATCAATTGATCAATCAGTTGATCGTGTGATTCAATACCTTAAGCAACATCAATATATTTAACTCACAAGCATGTATGTCAATGAACATACATGCTTTATGTTTGAATTGTTATATGTCTATACATATTTTTTATTTTGAAAATCTTTGTTACAATTATAGAAAGCGCTTACAAAATACAAGGGGATTTAACGAGTATGATGAGGAATGATTTATTGGGGGATGATTAAAATTTTATACATCTGTGTATAGTAATACTTATTAAACCTACGTATGACATAGCGGAGTTAATAAAAGGGGATGTTAAATATGCATGGAGATAATATATGGTTAACGATGATTGGGTTAGCGATCATTGTTTCAATTGTAGGTTTACTCATAGCGAAGAAAATTAGCCCGGTTGTTGGCATGACATTGATACCATGTATCGGTGCAATGATATTGGGGTACAGTGTGGGAGATTTAGTAAAATTCTTTGATAAGGGCTTATCACAAGTTATGAACGTTGTCATAATGTTTATATTTGCCATCATCTTTTTTGGCATTATGACTGATAGTGGATTATTTAAGCCTTTAGTGAAGCGATTGATATTAATGACGAGAGGTAATGTGATTATTGTTTGTGTTATGACTGCGTTAATTGGTTCATTTGCACAATTAGATGGCGCTGGGGCAGTGACTTTCCTACTTTCAATACCAGCATTGCTTCCATTATATAAAGCGCTAAATATGAATAAATACCTACTAATATTATTACTTGCATTAAGTGCAGCAATTATGAACATGGTTCCGTGGGGTGGACCTATGGCACGTGTGGCAACAGTATTGAAAGTGAAAAGTGTGAATGAATTATGGTATGGTCTGATTCCAATTCAAATTATTGGATTCGTCCTCGTAATCATCTTCGCAGTATACTTAGGATTTCGTGAAAAGAAACTTATTAAGAAGGCGATAGAAAAAGGCGAAGTAGAAGAAACGCAAGATGTAGATATACATAGATTAGTTAATATTTATGAACGTGAACAAGATATTAAGTTTCCAGTTAAAGGCCGTGCTAGGAATAATCCTTATATTATATGGATAAATGTAGTATTAACGATTTTAGTTATCGTCATCATGTTAGCAAATCTAGCGCCACCAGAGTTTGCTTTCATGATAGGCACTTCACTCGCACTAATTATCAACTATAAAAGTGTTGATGAACAAATGGATCGATTAAAGGCTCATGCTCCTAATGCCTTAATGATGGCGGCAGTCATTATTGCAGCTGGAATGTTCTTAGGTGTTCTTAATGAAACGGGTATGCTTAAAGCGATTGCTACTGATTTTATTAAGATTATTCCAGATGCAGTAGGTCCATATTTGCATATCATTGTTGGAATATTCGGTGTGCCGTTAGATTTATTAACAAGTACGGATGCATATTACTTTGCTGTTTTACCTATTGTTGAACAAACTGCTAGTCAATTTCATGTTTCAGCTGTTTCTACAGCATATGCAATGGTGATAGGTAATATTATTGGTACATTCGTAAGTCCGTTTTCACCAGCATTATGGTTAGCCATTGGACTTGCTGAAGCGAATATGGGTACTTACATTAAGTATGCATTCTTTTGGATTTGGGGATTTGCTATTGTGCTACTACTCATCGCAGTACTTATGGGCGTCGTTACTGTTTAGATTTTAATTAAATCATATACTTAGTGTGAAGGCGCTATCACAGAAGGGATGAAACGAAGTTTTCATCCCTTTTTCAATGAAATAATTTACTCTAAAAATTATCAGATAAATTACAACAACTGTAACAACGATGTTGATTAAATCGCTATAACTACTGTCATGAAAGTGGTTTAAATTGTGTAAAATTGACACACGTTTTTTACAAGAGGGCGTTACATTATTATGATTCATTTACAAAGTATTAACATTGTACACAAACGGTTGTGTGTCTGTTACAGTGTTTCTTGTCGTTAATTAACGAAGAAAAAATTAAACTTAAATGTTAAAGATAATTGAAGGTAGCCACGAGATAGTTAAAAGATTTACCCAAATTATAGGAGGATATTAAAATGAAAAAAATCGCTACAGCTACAATCGCTACAGCAGGTATTGCAACATTTGGAATCATGCAACACGATGCAGATGCAGCGGAAAATAACAATAATGGATATAACCCTAACGATCCTTATTCTTACAGCTACACTTATACAATCGATCAACAAGGTAACTATCATTACGATTGGAAAGGTAATTGGAGTCCACAACAAGCTCAACAAGGAAACAACTCTAACTACTCAAATGCTAACCAAAGTACACAAAGCTACAATTCATACAATAACTACAATAATTATAGAACAAATAACCAAACTCAAAGCTACAACTCAAATAATGGTGGAGGTTTAGGTGCAAATTATTCAACTTCTGATAGAAACGTTAAAGTAACAACTCAATCAGCACCAACTCAAAAATCTTCAAGCAATGCATCAGCTGCATTCGCAGGTCAAACATCTTCAGGTTCAAACCTATACACTTCAGGTCAATGTACTTACTATGTTTATGACAAAGTTAGCGGCAAAATCAGCTCAACTTGGGGCAACGCTAACAACTGGGCTAACGCAGCAGCATCATCAGGTTACACTGTAAACAATACACCTAAACAAGGTGCAATCATGCAAACTTCACAAGGTGCATTCGGTCACGTTGCATACGTTGAGAACGTAAATAATGACGGTTCAGTAAAAGTATCTGAAATGAACTATAACGGTGGACCTGGAGTTGTATCTACTCGTACAATCTCAGCAAGCCAAGCTGGCGCTTATAACTACATTTCATAATCGAGTGACTAGAAATATTTTTAGTACTGAAGCCATGAACTTAAACGGTTCATGGCTTTTTTATATAGATAAGAAACTTTATACATATAAAGAGTTAAGTCAATGATTATGTGATTGAAGTTATTTTAAAAGGGAAATTTAAAAATAAAGAGATTAGAGTTGAGCTATTTTTAGCTTTAAGGAAGGTGAAGTAACATGGAATTTAACATTTGGATGTGGATTATTTTAGCAGTTATTATCATTGTCACTATAGCTGTTATTCTTATATTAACAGTTGGTTCAGTTTATGAAGAACGTGCTTACGATAAACGTTCAAAAGAAGAAAAACGTAAAAACACAGAAAAGAACCTTCAAATGGCAAAAGGTCACACAGATGAAGAAAGTGAAAAGAGTGAAGCACCACACCATCAAACTGAAGATAAAGCACATCATTCAGTAGATAATGAAAAAGTTGAAGAACGGTTTAAAGACAAAGATAGATAAGTAGAATATTTTTTATTCATAAGGCTCTGACATGTAGATGATAATCACACATGTTAGAGTTTTCTAATTGTTCGCAATAAAGTGCCCTTTCTACATATAGTTCATGAAACGTTAAAATCTTTTTGACACTTTCGTTAACGTCTAAGTTATCGATTGTAATACTATATATAGTGTTATATTTTGTAAATAGATACCATATATAGAAAAAGGTGATAATATGACTGCTTTAGAACAATCATTAACACGATTGATAACAAAAGACCCGACAATATTAAATGAAAATGCAAATAAAGATAGTAATACTTTCTCTACAATGAGAGATTTAACAGCTGGAACTGTATCTAAATCATATGCACTAGAAAATCTACTTCCAAAACACGTAGCTAAAGCACATTTATCTGGAGATATACATTTCCATGATTTAGACTACCATCCTTTTCAACCATTAACGAATTGTTGTCTAATTGATGCTAAAGATATGTTAGAAAATGGCTTTGAAATAGGTAATGCACATGTGACCTCCCCTAAATCAATACAAACCGCATCTGCACAACTTGTTCAAATTATCGCAAACGTATCAAGCAGCCAATATGGTGGTTGTACAGTTGACCGCGTAGATGAATTATTAAGTACATATGCTAAATTAAATGCAGAACATCATCGTGAAATGGCACAACAATATGTCCAACCGGATAAAATAGAATCTTACGTAGAGCAACAAGTGACTAAAGATATCGGCGATGCCATCGAAAGTTTGGAATACGAAATTAATACACTTTATACCTCCAACGGTCAAACGCCATTTGTAACATTAGGATTTGGTTTAGGTACAGATGAACTTAGTCGCAAAATACAACAAGCTATTTTACGTACGCGTATTAAAGGACTGGGTAAAGACCGTATGACAGCTATTTTCCCGAAACTTGTCTTCTCAATTAAAAAGGGTACTAACTTTAGCCCAGATGATCCCAATTACGATATTAAACAACTCGCGCTTGAGTGTTCAACGAAACGTATGTATCCTGACATCTTAAATTATGACAAAATCGTTGAGCTTTTGGGTGATTTTAAAGCGCCAATGGGTTGCCGTTCATTCTTACCTAGTTGGAAAGATGCAACAGGAAACTTTGAAAATAATGGCCGCTGTAACTTAGGCGTTGTCACATTGAATATCCCAAGAATTGCAATAGAATCTAATGGTGATATGGCCAAGTTTTGGGAGTTATTTGATCAAAAAATGCAATTGATGCATGATGCATTAGTTTATAGAATTAAACGCTTAAAAGATGCAATACCTAATAACGCGCCAATTCTTTATAAAAGTGGTGCTTTTAAATACAAATTAAACGCTTCTGAAAATGTAGAAGAACTGTTTAAACACCAACGTGCGACGATTTCAATGGGTTACATTGGCTTATATGAAGCCGCAACAATGTTTTACGGTCCTGATTGGGAGGATAATATTGAAGCTAAAACATTTACATTAGATATTCTAAGAGAAATGAAATATTATCAGAATGCATGGACTAACCAATATGATATTTGGTTTAGTATTTATAGTACGCCAAGCGAATCTTTGACCGACCGATTTTGTCGCTTAGATAAAGAGCGCTTTGGTGAAATACCTGATATTACCGATAAAGGATACTACCAGAATTCCTTCCATTATGATGTGCGTAAAGATGTAACACCTTTCGAGAAGTTAGATTTTGAAAAGGATTACCCTTACTATGCAAGTGGTGGTTTCATTCATTATTGTGAATATCCTAAACTTAATCACAACATTAAAGCGTTAGAGGCAGTGTGGGATTATTCTTATGATAAAGTTGGCTATTTAGGAACGAATATTCCTATTGATCATTGTTACAAGTGTGATTATGATGGTGATTTTGAAACTACTGAAAATGGTTATAAATGTCCGAACTGTGGAAATAGCGATCCTAAGACCGTCGATGTCGTGAAAAGAACATGTGGTTATTTAGGAAATCCAGTACAACGACCAGTAATAGAAGGACGTCAAAAAGAAATTTGTGCAAGAGTTAAACATATGAAGGAACCACGTTCATGAGCATGTTAGACATTAAAACAGGACAAAATCACATTGCTAAAATTGAAAGTCATAGCTTTGTGGATGGCGAGGGTGTACGTTGTAGTGTATATGTATCAGGATGTCCTTTTCAATGTAAAAAGTGCTATAACGAAAAAGCACAGATTTTTAAATATGGTGAAACATTTTCTGAAGATATCTTGCAAGAAATACTTGAAAATTGTGCCCCCTCATATATTTCTGGAATCAGTATTTTGGGTGGAGAGCCTTTTTGCAATTTGAATATATCTTTAAAGATTGCACGAGCGTTTAGAGAGAGATTTGGTTACAGTAAAACGATTTGGATATGGACTGGCTTTCTATTCGAATATTTGAAACATCAAACGGATGAACGACGAGAATTACTTGAACTTACTGATATTTTGGTTGATGGACTATTTATGTATCAGCTATATAAACCCAATTTACCTTATAAAGGCTCTCTTAACCAACGCGTGATAGACGTTCAAGATTCTTTGCGTAGCCATGGGATTATTGAATATGTGTAATAATGAAGCGGGTGATAACACTCGCTTCAGTTTATTTCATAATCTAAAATGTTAAAAGAGATATTAATCACTAAAGTAGGAAAAATGATAATACCTAATCAAATTTAAAGTGATAATAAATAATATTCTACCTATATATATACTATTTACATCTTTAAGTGATAAAATATTAATGTATACAAAATTTGTTCACCAAGTTTAAGGAGATCTTCTCATGGTTTTATTTATCATAGAAATCATAATAATGATTCTTGCGATATTATTAGGTCTTAGAACAGCTGGCGCACTTGGATGTGGTATCTTTGCGATTGTGGCTCAGTTAATAATGATATTTATCTTTCGATTACCTCCAGGTTCAGCTCCTGTTACAGCAGTTTTAATTATCTTATCTATTGGTATCGCAGGCGGAACTCTTCAAGCAACAGGTGGTATTGATTATCTCGTTTATATTGCTTCGCGTGTGATTGAACGCTTTCCAAAATCGATTATATTTATTGCTCCGATGATTGTTTTCCTTTTCGTCTTTGGTATAGGTACGGCTAATATAGCTTTATCCTTAGAACCTATTATTGCAAAAACGGCGCAGAAGGCACATATACAACCTAAGAGAGCCTTAACTGCATCAGTTTTAACTGCAAATTTAGCACTGCTTTGTAGCCCTGCAGCTTCAGCTACCGCATATATCATTTCAGTTTTAGCAGGATATCATATATCGATGGGTAAGTATTTAAGTATCGTTTTACCAACTGCTCTTATTAGTATGTTGCTACTTAGTATTTTTTGTACTTTTGTAGGGCGTAAAGAGAAAGTACATGATTCATCTGAGCGTTTAGTTCAAATGCCGGAGGACGAGCTTGAAAATCAATTTTCAGGAAAAGTAAAAATAGGCGTGCTAAGCTTTCTATTATGTGTGTTAGGCATCTTAACATTTGGTATATTCCCACATCTTATGCCTACATTCGATGTTAATGGAAAGACAGTCAAAGTAGAAATGACTGAGATAGTACAATTCTTTATGTATTTAAGTTCAGCAATTAATTTACTATTAGTCAAAATTAACACATCAGATATTTTAACTTCTCATATTACGCAATCAGCAACGGGAGCTTTATTTGCTGTGCTTGGACCGGGTTGGTTAGGTGCAACAATCTTTAATGCGCCACAAAATTTAAAAATATTAAAAAATGATATCGGACAAACGATTAGCCAAGTTCCATGGTTAGTCATTATATTGGTTTCCATTGTAGCGATGATTGTAATATCTCAAACTGCCACTGCATCGATTATGGTGCCGATCGTTATGAGTTTAGGCATTCCACCTATTTATTTCGTAGCCATGGTACAAACATTGAACGTTAACTTCGTGATACCAGCTCAACCTACATTACTATTTGCTGTGGAGTTAGATGAAACAGGCAGAACGAGACCAACCAGCTTCGCCGTCCCAGGATTCTTTGTGATTACTGTATCTATCATCATTGGGTTCACTATTAAAGCACTATTAGGTTATTAAAAATTAAATCATTCTCTACGGTTTACATAAACTACTTTTCAATGAAATTGGAAAGTAGTTTTTCTTTTGTATAAGGAATTATTTCTTTAAGAGTCGAAGTTTTGAAAATAAATAAATATTCTTTGAATGCGTATTTTTATGCATAATCAACATTCTGTAAAATTCGTTTATTTTGTTAAATTTTAATTTAACACTGTTGTCATAGTCATTTTAAATGAGCATTAAAATGCCTCAAACTATATAAATATTCACTATAACGGTTAAAAATCTTTGTATGTAATTTGCATTATTATTAAAACTTCGTTATTGTCTTTTTTGTGAATCAATAAATATTGAGCGTAATTGAACACACGATTCATAAAAATAATATTAGGGGGATCACAATTGAAAAAGGAAAAAGTTATGGACTGGACGACCTTCATAGGCGTAGTCATAGTATTACTTTTTGCCGTTATACCTATGATGGTTTTTCCGAAAGCAAGTGAAACAATCATCACAGACATCAATAGTGCCATTTCTAATTCAATTGGTTCTGTGTATTTATTTATGGGACTGGCAATCTTTTGTTTCGTTCTTTACATAGCGTTTGGTAAATACGGCAATGTCACATTAGGGAAAGCAAGTGACAAGCCAGAATTTAATAATTTCACATGGGCTGCGATGCTATTTTGTGCGGGTATCGGCTCAGATATCTTGTATTGGGGTGTGATTGAGTGGGCGTTTTACTACCAAGTCCCACCTAATGGCGCAAAACCAATGTCAGATGAAGCACTTCAATATGCGACACAGTATGGTATGTTCCACTGGGGCCCTATTGCATGGGCTATCTATGTATTACCAGCACTACCAATCGGTTATCTTGTGTTCGTTAAGAAACAACCGATTTATAAAATTAGTCAAGCTTGTCGACCTATTTTAAAAGGTCAAACTGATAAATTTATCGGTAAAGTTGTAGATATATTATTTATATTTGGTTTACTTGGAGGTGCCGCTACGTCATTAGCACTTGGTGTGCCAATGATTTCAGCTGGTGTTGAGAAGTTAACTGGTTTAGATGGAACTAATATGGTGTTACGTTCAATCATCTTATTAACCATTACAGTTATATTCGCAATTAGTTCTTATACTGGATTGAAAAAAGGTATCCAAAAATTAAGTGACGTCAACGTGTGGTTATCATTCATATTACTAGCGTTCGTGTTTATCGTTGGTCCAACAGTGTTTATTATGGAAACAACGGTAACTGGGTTCGGTAACATGTTAAGAGATTTCTTCCACATGGCGACTTGGATGGAACCATTTGGCGGTATTCATGGTCGTAAGGAAACTCATTTCCCTCAAGATTGGACAATTTTCTATTGGTCTTGGTGGTTAGTATATGCACCGTTCATCGGTTTATTTATCGCCCGCATTTCTAAAGGTCGTACACTTAAAGAAGTAGTATTAGGTACAATGTGTTACGGTACATTAGGATGTGTATTATTCTTCGGTATTTTTGGTAACTATGCAGTTTACCTACAAATTACTGGACAATTTAATGTTATTAATTATTTAAATAGTCATGGTACTGAAGCAACAATTATTGAAGTAATGCATCAGTTACCATTCCCAACAATTACAATTATTTTATTCTTAATCTCAGCATTCTTATTCTTAGCAACAACATTTGACTCTGGTTCTTATATCCTAGCAGCTGCATCACAGAAAAAAGTTATCGGGGAACCTTTAAGAGCCAATCGTTTATTCTGGGCATTCGCATTATGTTTACTTCCATTCTCACTCATGTTAGTGGGTGGCGAGAGAGCACTTCAAGTATTGAAAACAGCATCAATATTGGCCAGTGTACCTTTACTCGTCATTTTCACCTTTATGATGATTTCCTTCCTCATCATACTGGGTCGAGATCGAATAAAACTTGAAACACGTGCAGATAAATTGAAAGAAGTTGAACGACGATCACTTCGAATCGTTCAAGTCAAAGAAGAACCAGAAGACGATAATTTATAAATACTAATTCAAAAAAGCCAAGGGATATTCACGTTTAAATACGTTTGAATATCCCTTGGCTTTTTTACGTTATAATTTAAATTTAATTTTATTCATTTTCATGTTCAGGAATAGGGAAGTATTTGAATATTTCTCCAGATTCCAATGACTCGCTTAATTGTTCTAACCATTCATAATATATTTTTGAATGATCTAATTGAGCTTTAACATTTAACGCATTTTCTTTTGCTTCTTCATCTAAATTTTCTTTGTTTAATAGTGGGTTGATGATCTTTTCGGCATCTTTAATTGCTTCCATGTTAGTATCGATTTCTCGTTCCCATTTTCTTGTAAAGAAGTTTCTAAAGAAATTAAAGAAGTCTTTCTCTGCGATAAAATGTTGCTTACGACTTCCGCGTGTAAATTGTTGTTTAACAATGTCGTATTCTTGAAGTTTCTTTACACCTGAACTCATACTTGGTTTACTCATTTGTAGTTGTTGACGCATCTCATCTAGTGTCATGCTGCCTTCAAAAACCATGATGCCATATAAATTGCCGACGCTACGATTAATACCATACAAATCCATCGTTTCTCCAATAGAGTTTATCACTAAATCTTTCGCTTGTTCGACTTGGTGCGCGTCATTATTCGTACGTGTCATCACTGCACCTCCAATTCTAATATTCAATTTTTTTACCACGTCAATTAAGTTAAATAACTTAAAATTGAAAATTTTACATGCCAAACTATTATAAAACCTTTTTACAAAAATTAAAATTAATTTATCAAATTAAAGTTGTAAGTAAGGAGAATAATGTTAAGTTTGGATATTTACTTGTGTATTACAAATGTATTTTAAGAAATTGACACGTTTTCAATACCTATGCTAACATAAATTTGTAAAATTCGTTAAATAAAAATTTAACAAACTTAACGGAGGTTGTTTTGATGGAACTTGTAGATAAATTATCAAACCGTCAGTATATCGATGGTGAATGGGTTGAAAGTTCAAATAAAAATACAAGAGATATTATAAATCCTTATAATCAAGAAGTTATCTTTACAGTAGCTGAGGGGACTAAAGAAGATACGGAAAGAGCAATTTTAGCTGCAAGAAGATCATTTGAAGAGGGCGAATGGTCACTTGAAACAAGTGAAGTTAGAGGTAAAAAAGTAAGAGCCATCGCAGATAAAATTAAAGAAAATAGAGAAGAATTAGCTAAACTTGAAACATTAGATACTGGTAAGACATTAGAAGAATCTTATGCAGATATGGATGATATTCATAATGTATTCATGTATTTCGCAGGATTAGCTGATAAAGATGGTGGCGAAATCATTAATACGCCAATCCCAAATTCTGAAAGTAAAGTTATCAAAGAACCTATCGGTGTAGTTACACAAATCACACCTTGGAATTATCCTTTACTTCAAGCATCATGGAAGATTGCACCTGCATTAGCTACAGGTTGTTCTTTAGTTATGAAACCTAGTGAAATTACACCATTAACAACAATTCGTGTATTTGAATTAATGGAAGAGGTTGGTTTCCCTAAAGGTACAATCAACTTAATTCTAGGTGCAGGTTCAGAAGTTGGCGACGTTATGTCTGGCCATGAAGAAGTTGACTTAGTATCATTCACAGGCGGTATTGAAACAGGTAAACACATCATGAAACAAGCTGCTGACAATGTAACTGAAGTTGCTTTAGAACTTGGTGGTAAGAATCCAAACATCATTTTTGACGATGCAGACTTTGAATTAGCAGTGGATCAAGCGCTAAATGGTGGTTATTTCCACGCAGGTCAAGTTTGCTCTGCAGGTTCTAGAATTTTAGTTCATAACGATATTAAAGATAAGTTTGAAAAGGCACTGATCGACCGTGTAAGTAAAATTAAAATTGGTAATGGTTTCGATCAAGACACTGAAATGGGACCAGTTATTTCAACTGCACATCGTGAGAAAATTGAAAATTACATGGAAGTTGCTAAACAAGATGGCGCTACAATTGCTATCGGTGGTAAACGTCCTGAACGTGAAGATTTACAAGCAGGTTTATTCTTTGAACCTACTGTTATCACAGATTGTGATACATCAATGCGTATTGTTCAGGAAGAGGTCTTTGGACCAGTCCTAACTGTTGAAGGTTTCTCAGATGAAGAAGAAGCAATTCGTTTAGCTAACGATTCAATCTATGGATTAGCTGGTGCGGTATTCACTAAAGATATTGGTAAAGCACAACGTGTAGCTAACAAATTAAAATTAGGTACCGTTTGGATTAATGATTTCCATCCTTATTTCGCTCAAGCGCCATGGGGAGGTTATAAACAATCAGGTATCGGTAGAGAACTTGGTAAAGAAGGACTTGAAGAATACTTGATTACTAAACACATCTTAACAAACACGAATCCAGAACCAGTGAATTGGTTTAGTAAATAATTCTTCCATTTGAAAAAGTATGCTGATTTAATTTTCGAAATTAAAAAATATTCATTGCGAGTGAGCGCTTAGAAAAACATAATGGCGCTCACTTCAATATGTAAAACCTTTTAAGAAAGAGATGTTGAAAAACAAAGAAAACTATCAATTTTGGAGGTCGAATTTGATGAGTAGAAAACATGATTCATATGATTACATCATTATTGGTGGCGGAAGCGCAGGTTCAGTACTAGGTGCCCGTCTATCTGAAGATAAAGATAAAAATGTATTAGTATTGGAAGCTGGACGTAGTGACTATTTCTGGGATTTATTTATTCAAATGCCCGCAGCATTAATGTTCCCATCTGGTAACCCATTCTATGACTGGAGATATCAAACTGAAGAAGAACCTCATATGGGACGTAAAGTTGACCATGCTAGAGGTAAAGTGCTTGGTGGATCAAGCTCAATTAACGGTATGATTTATCAAAGAGGTAACCCAATGGACTATGAAGGCTGGGCAGAGCCAGAAGGTATGGATACATGGGACTTCGCTCACTGCTTACCATATTTTAAAAAGTTAGAAACAACTTATGGTGCGTCACCTTATGATAAAGTACGTGGACATAACGGACCGGTTAAATTAAAACGTGGACCTGCTACAAATCCATTATTTAAATCATTCTTTAATGCAGGTGTTGAAGCGGGATATCATAAAACACCAGATGTAAATGGCTTTAGACAAGAAGGATTTGGTCCATTCGATAGTCAAGTTCATCATGGTCGCCGTATGTCAGCATCTAGAGCGTATTTACGCCCAGCAATGAGACGTAGAAATCTAGACGTAGAGACACGTGCATTCGTTACGAAACTTAATTTCGATGATAACAATAGTAAAAAGGTAACAGGCGTCACTTATAAGAAAAATGGTAAAGAACAAACGGTTAAAGCTAACGAAGTCATCTTATCAGGCGGTGCGTTCAACACACCTCAATTATTACAATTATCTGGTATAGGTGATTCAGAGTTCTTAAAATCTAAAGGCATAGAGCCACGTATGCACTTACCAGGTGTGGGTGAAAACTTTGAGGATCACTTAGAAGTATACATTCAACATAAATGTAAACAACCTGTATCATTACAACCAAGTCTTGATGTAAAACGTATGCCGTTTATCGGTTTACAATGGATCTTTGCGCGTAAAGGTGCCGCAGCATCTAACCACTTCGAAGGTGGCGCATTTGTAAGATCAAATGATGAAGTGGATTATCCTAACTTAATGTTCCACTTCTTACCTATAGCTGTACGTTATGATGGCCAAAAAGCACCTGTTGCGCATGGTTATCAAGTTCACGTAGGTCCAATGTATTCAAATTCAAGAGGTAGCTTGAAAATTAAATCTAAAGATCCATTTGAAAAACCAAGTATCGTGTTTAACTACTTATCAACTAAAGAAGATGAACGCGAGTGGGTAGAAGCAATTCGTGTTGCACGTAATATTCTTAAACAAAAAGCTATGGATCCATTTAATGGTGGAGAAATATCACCAGGACCAGAAGTACAAACTGATGAAGAAATTCTAGATTGGGTACGTAAGGATGGCGAAACAGCATTACACCCATCTTGTAGTGCTAAAATGGGCCCTTCTTCAGACCCTATGGCTGTTGTAGATCCATTAACTATGAAAGTTCATGGCATGGAAAACTTACGTGTCGTAGATGCATCAGCAATGCCACGTACAACAAATGGTAATATTCATGCTCCAGTTTTAATGTTAGCTGAAAAAGCAGCAGACATTATTCGTGGTAGACAACCATTAGAACCTCAATATGTAGATTACTATAAACATGGTGTTCATGATGAGAAAGCTGGCGCAATGGAAGACGATCCATTTTATCAATATTAATCGAACTAAGTTCGTCAATTAAATGAACAAAAGCTATTCTATAATTAGCGAAGCCTTTAAGTGAATTGAATTCAAATTCATTTAAAGGCTTTTTATTTATGTTTTGGTAATTCATTTTCTATTAATTTTCAAAAAGTATAATATTGTAGTTGTTAATATCATAAATAAAAAATATAGTAAAAAGACACTGTGCAACATTCCTTGACGATTAAGTTCTATAATTGAATTGAGGAGAGGATATAAATGAATCAAGAATTAATTAAACGTTTACGTGAGAAAGAAAGTAAAATGATTGAAATCAGACGATATCTTCACGAACATCCTGAACTTTCTTTTCATGAAACTGAAACGCCTCAATACATTGCCGATTTTTATAAAGAGAAAGATTGTGACGTTGAAACGAATGTAGGACCCAATGGTGTTAAAGTAACAATTGATAGTGGGAAATCAGGTAAGACGATTGCGATTCGTGCAGATTTTGACGCATTACCTATTGAAGAACAAACTGGACTGTCATTTGCTTCAAAAAATAAAGGCGTTATGCATGCGTGTGGCCATGATGCGCATACAGCATATATGCTTATTCTCGGAGAAACATTGATAGAAATGAAAGAACAATTCAAAGGTAAAGTCGTTATCATTCATCAACCTGCAGAAGAAATGCCGCCAGGTGGGGCCCAAGGTATGATTAAAGATGGTGTGCTTGATGGTGTGGATCATGTATTAGGTGCGCATGTTATGAGTACGATGGAAGCAGGTAAAGTCTTTTACAAAGAAGGCTATGTTCAAACAGGTCGTGCTTATTTTAAACTAGTTGTACAAGGTAAAGGTGGTCATGGTTCATCACCTCACATGGCTAATGATGCAATTGTGGCTGGTTCCAACTTTGTCACTACTGCTCAAACAGTAGTATCAAGACGTCTGAACCCATTTGAAACGGGTGTAGTCACTATAGGTTCGTTTGATGGTAAAGGTCAATTCAATGTGATTAAAGATCAAATTGAAATAGAAGGAGACGTTCGTGCTCTAACTGACCAGACTAGAGATACAATTCAACAAGAATTAACTAGAATTGTTAAAGGTATAGAGGAAACATTTGGAGTAACATGTGAATTCGAGTTCAAAAAGGATTATCCTGCGTTATATAATGATCCAGAATTCACTTCATATGTCGCAGAAACAATCAAAAATGCACAAATTGATGATATTAAAGGTGTTGAGATATGTGAACCTCAGCCACCATCAGAAGATTTTGCATTTTATGCTACTGAATTACCAAGTACATTTATTTATTCAGGTGCTGCACCTGAAGATGGTGATATTTACCCTCACCACCATCCTAAATTTAATATTAATGAATCATCAATGCTTGTTGCTGCTGAAGCAGTGGGCACTGTTGTTTTAGATTATTTAACTTAAAAGGAGATTTAATCATCAATGAATCAGCAACATGAATACATAGGGACTCGTAAACTTTTAATAGGAATCGTATTAGCAGTCATCACATTTTGGTTATTTGCTAATTCTTTAATCAATGTAATTCCTAATTTACAAACGTCATTTGGCAGTTATTTAAGTACAATAAGCATTGCGGTAAGTCTAACAGCTCTATTTTGTGGCATGTTTGTAGTTGGAGCGGGCAGTTTGGCAGATTATTTTGGACGTGTACGTTTAACGATAATTGGACTATGGTTAAATATTTTTGGCTCATTACTTATTATCGTTTCTGACTACATTCCGTTATTATTGATGGGACGTGCAATTCAAGGTCTTTCTGCTGCATTGATTATGCCTGCGACACTATCATTAATTAAAGCATACTATCATGGTGACAAACGTCAGCGTGCGCTCAGCTTCTGGTCTATAGGCTCCTGGGGAGGTTCTGGTTTCGCATCTTTATTTGGAGGGATGATAGCTACATTCTTAAGTTGGAGATGGATATTTGTCTTTTCAATTATCGTCTCCCTCATTGCAGTACTTTTAATTAAAGGTACGCCAGAATCTAAGAATCAACATGCATCATCAAGACAGTTTGATATTGTGGGTCTTATTTTACTAGTTGTAATGATGCTCAGTCTAAATATTATGATTACACAAGCTGCACATTTAGGTTTATTTTCCGTAGCGATTGTGTCATTATTTGTTGCATTTGTGTTATCTACAATATTATTTATCATCCTTGAAAATAGAAAACGCTATCCACTCATCGATTTTGCTTTATTTCGTAATCGATTCTATACGAGTGCGACATTTGCTAATTTTTTAATTAATACAGTTGCTGGTACGCTTCTCATAACGAATACGTTTGTCCAACAAGGTATAGGTTTAAGTTCATTTGAAACAGGTTTGTTGTCACTCACGTATTTGATTGCAGTATTAACAATGATTCGAGTAGGAGAGAAAATCTTACAAGAGTTTGGTCCTAGAAAACCTATGCTAATTGGTACGATGTCGACAACAGTGGGAATATTCTTAATGTCGATTACGTTTTTACCTATTCCAGTGTATATCACTTTATGCGTGATAGGATTTTTATTATTTGGATTAGGTTTAGGTTTATTTGCAACGCCTTCGACTGATACAGCCATTTCTCATTCTCCAGAGGAAAAGGTAGGCGTCGCCTCAGGTATTTATAAAATGGCTTCTTCAATAGGTGGCGCTTTTGGTGTGGCCATTTCAGGTTCAATTTATAGCATATTTTCAACATTATTTGATCCAAAATTAGGAGCAATGATGGGGCTATGGTTTAATACAATGATTGCTTTCACTGCATACTTTATTGTATGGCTCACACTTCCTAATACTAAAAAGACCTCATAAGAATCGTCTATTTTCTTTAAATTAAACAAACGTTTTAAAGAGTTTTCTTTTTGAAAATGCAAATAAATTTCACTGAATATTCTTTGATATGATGTTTTATGAGTCATTTCGTGATAGTATAAATTTATATTACGAAAAAAGGGGTGTTAGCGTGAGTTTCTATGAATTTATTCAGAACTTTGTGGGAGATCAAACGCCATTGGGAGAGTTAGCGGCGTGGATTAACCAAGATGCTCATTTTTCAATTGAAGAGACTGTAGCTGATAATATACTCAATTATTTCAATGAACTTAAAGATTTCGATCATGAACTCATAGAAATTGTTAAACGCTCATTATCCCTTTATGAACAAAGTAGGATGTAATACTTATAAATTGAAGTGAAATGAAGGAATTATATATGTTAATCAATGATGCATACAAGGCATATATTATAGAAGAAACTGATCATTCTTTTATGATAGAGAAAAATAATGATAAACAATATTACGAAGTGCTAGAATCTATAAATACACTATCGAACGACGCATTTTGCGTGTTAAATCATCTTTTTGTTAATGAAGGAAACGAAGAAGCTTTTGAACAAAAGTTTTTACAAAGAAACAAACACTTAGAAAATGTACCAGGATTTAGAGCGTTGAGATTTTTAAGACCTAAAACTGTAGGTCGACATTATATAATCGTAACTTTATGGGAAGATCGACAAGCATTTTATGATTGGCAGAATTCTGCTGAGTACGCAGAAACACATAAGAAACGTGGAACATCAAAAGGTGTGGATCATCGCATTGTTAATCGCGATTTATCATATAATGTTAGAATTGAACTTGAAAAACTTCATCATCATATAGATTTTGAAAGCGTCATATAGGTAAATAGGTGGAGAGAAGGGCAGAAATATAATTCTATTGTCCCGCATCCAACTTACATAGCTTGTTGAAATCTTTAAAATAATTTTTGATTTGGGAGTCCACCAATAAAAATGTTTAGAATTGTAGAAAATTGATGTAAGCGCAGTTTTAAAATAGTCATCCATTGCTAATATGTTAATTAAGGCTAAGACAATCATTTGTGTCTTAGCCTTCTTATTTATAGGCATTTAATTCTAAACTGCTTTTACAAGTTTAAATTGGTAAACGTGCCCCTCACTCATAATTAGAATAGAAGGTTTTGAGGTCACTGTATCATTTTGACAATATGACATTTCTCAACTTTAATAGTTATAAAGTCGATTAACGATTTCCAAATACGATTAAATATTGAAAAATAGACAAATTTAAATAGTTAGGAGAGCACGAATCTAAAATGAATTTTTTCAAACTCATTACGATAATTTGTTCCTTAATTCCAATAGAGTTTATCGGCCTAAATATTGATTATCATACGGGGTCACTAATAGGTTATATTCCATTTGTGATTGTCGCGCTCTTAGTGAGTTTATCTATTTTTAAAACTGGTATAAAAAATAACATAGGCATTGTAATATGTAGGGTCATTGGGATATTTCTCTCTTGGATATGTGTTCATTTATTTATGAATGTTTATAATTCATCAGGTTATTTCACCCCATTTTCGACAGATGGTTTTGCAATATTTCTAGGAGCCATTCATGTCATAGTCATTATAATTATCTATTTAGTTATCTATAGTTTCTCTTCTCTAAATAAGTGATTGTATCAATATAGACACAAAAGGCTAGTTTAATGCCTAACCGCGTAAGGATTATTTTTAAAAGTGACTTATAAGTAACTGTTTCTGATTCTGTTCATCATATTCCTTACGCATATACAGTGCTCTAATAAGTAATACAAGAACAATTATCAATATAACCCCAATAATACTAAAAATTCAGAAAATTACTATAATATAAGTTTAATCCATTTGAATGGACTTTAAGTTCTGATAGTATGAGTATGAATGTGAATTGAAAGGAAGTACAGTTATGAACAAATCAGATTTACTTGCTCCAGAGAAATATAATATTATTTCTGAAATTGAAAAATACGCTTCAGATTCATCTAAAAAAGCGATTATTTATAAAGATAACGAACATGATAATATTTCAGTAAGTTATGAAGAGCTATTGCAAAATGCAAATAAAGTAGGGAATGTCTTTTTAAAACATGGTCTTAAAAAAGGTGACAAAGTATTAATCATGATGCCACGCGCTATCGCCACATACGAATTATACATCGCTGCGTTAAAATTGGGTATCGCAATTATACCAAGCTCAGAAATGTTACGTACAAAAGATTTACAATATCGAATTACACATGGTGAAATTGATGCAGTGATTGCATTTCACACATTAACTAAAGAATTTGAAGGCGTTAAAGAATACGAGGAACTTACTAAATTCATTATTGCTGGTCATCAAGATGGTTGGATTTCTATTGAAGATGAAAAAGCTAACGAAAGTAATGAACTTGAAAGTGCTGAAACGACACGTGATGATTTAGCAATTCTTTCATATACTTCGGGAACTACTGGTAATCCTAAAGCTGTTACACATTCTCACGGCTGGGGATATGCGCACTTACAAATGGCACCGAAACATTGGCTATGTATCAAAGAAGATGATCTTGTGTGGGCAACGGCTGCTCCAGGTTGGCAAAAGTGGGTATGGAGTCCGTTCTTATCAATACTAGGAACTGGCGCAACAGCCTTTGTATATAATGGACGTTTCCAACCAGAAACGTATCTTGAATTATTACAAGATTATCAAATTAATGTATTATGTTGTACGCCGACTGAATATCGTATGATGGCAAAATTAAGTAATCTAAATGACTATCATTTAGAACATCTACACAGTGCGGTTTCAGCAGGCGAGCCACTTAATCGTGAAGTTGTAGAGCAATTTAAGAACAACTTTAATCTTACAGTAAGAGATGGTTATGGTCAGACTGAAAGTACATTGCTTATCGGTTTTCTTAAAGATACAGAACCACGTACGGGGTCTATGGGTAAAGGCATTCCAGGTAGTTTTGTCACAATTATTGATGATGATGGTAATGAAGTTCCACCTCAAACTAAAGGTAATATCGCTGTGCCATTAGATTTGCCTGCATTATTTAAAGGATATTATAAAGATGAGGAACGTACGAAAGCGGCTTCAGCAGGTGATTATTATGTCACAGGAGATTTAGCGCATAAAGATGAAGATGGCTATTTCTGGTTTGAAGGACGTCGTGATGATATTATTATCAGCTCTGGCTATACAATCGGTCCATTTGAAGTAGAGGACGCATTGACGAATCATCCTGCTGTTAAGGAATGTGCAGTGGTTGCTAGTCCTCACGAGATTCGTGGTAATATTGTTAAAGCCTTTATCATTTTACAAAATAACTATGAAGGCAATGATGAACTAGTTAAAGAACTTCAGACATTCTGTAAAAATGAAGTGGCCCCTTACAAATATCCTAGAGCAATAGAATTTGTCGATGATTTACCAAAAACAAATTCTGGTAAAATTCGCCGTGTCGAACTGCGTGATGCGGAAATTGCAAAATACAATAACCAAGATTAATTTAATTCGTACTATAAAGTTATAATTATGTATTAAACTGTCGATTCAGTATTAAACTGAGTCGACAGTTTTTTGTGTATAACATATTTATATTTTCACTAATGTTGTTTTAAAGGCTTTTATTCACGTAATCGTAATATTTATGAAATCCTTTTCATAAAAATAGTTGTAATTATTCTTTTAATATGACATACTAAAAAATGATTAGTATGACATATTAAAAGAAGAGGTGGTCTATGATGACACAATATATTTATGCATTTGACGAAGGACGCATTTCAATGAAAGATTTATTAGGTGGGAAAGGTGCTAACCTGTCTGAGATGAAACGTTTAGGTTTACCGGTACCTGATGGATTTACAATTACAACCGAGGCATGTATTGATTACTTAAAACAAAATGAACAATTGCCAACAGAAGTTAAAACACAATTGATACATCACTTAACGTCCTTTTCAGAAAGAACAGGAAAATCATTCTCCTCTGACGAAGATTTATTATTAGTTTCAGTGCGTAGTGGCGCAAAAATTTCTATGCCTGGAATGATGGATACTATCCTTAATTTAGGTTTGAACGATGACAACGTGAAGAAACTTGCTGATAAAACAAATGATGCACGCTTCGCCTATGACTGTTATCGACGTTTATTACAAATGTTTGGTGAAGTCGTTTATGGTATCCCTATGATGGCATTTGATACATATTTTGATGATTTCAAAAATAAACATAATTACAAGAACGATGCGGATATACCTGCTGACGGCTTGCAAACGATATGTGAAAGGTTTAAAGAGATTTACCGAGAAGAGGTATATAAGCCATTTCCTCAAGAACCATTAAAGCAATTAGAGGAAGCGATTGAAGCGGTATTCAAATCTTGGGATAACGATCGAGCGCGTGTATATAGAGAATTAAATGATATTCCGCATGATATTGGAACTGCAGTCAATGTGCAAGAAATGGTATTTGGTAATAGTGGAGAACAGAGTGGTACAGGTGTTGCGTTTACCAGAAACCCAGTTACTGGTGATAACCAATTATTTGGAGAGTACTTACTTAATGCGCAAGGTGAAGACGTTGTAGCAGGAATTAGAACACCACAAGATATTGATACATTAAAGGCGCAAATGCCAGAGGTTCATCAAGAATTTGTTGAAGTGACAAAGCAACTTGAAACACACTATAAAGACATGCAAGATATCGAATTTACGATTGAAAACGGCAAGCTTTATTTACTTCAAACACGTAATGGGAAACGTACGGCAAGAGCTGCCATTGAAATTGCTGTGGATATGGTTAATGAAGGTTTAATCACTCGCAAAGAGGCAGTAGCGAATGTGGATGTAAAATCAATCGATCAATTATTGCATCCTAATTTTAAGGAAGAAGCCTTAGAGCAAGCAACTGTTATTTCGAAATTAGGGTTACCTGCAAGTCCAGGTGCAGCAACAGGCCAAGTCGTCTTCTCAGCTGAAGATGCGAAAGAACAAGCTGAAAAAGGTCATCGTGTAGTTCTGATGCGTCCGGAAACGTCCCCAGAAGATATTGAAGGTATGATTGCTAGTGAAGCTATCGTTACAACTCATGGAGGTATGACATCTCATGCAGCAGTTGTGGCAAGAGGGATGGGTAAATGTTGTGTTACAGGTTGTTCAGATGTTGAAATCGATACTCTAAATAAAACGGTTTATTATTCAGATGGCGAATTGAATGAAGGTGATGTGGTTTCGGTAGATGGTTCCACAGGAGATTTATATGTAGGTGAGATTGAAACGGTCAATGCAGAACACAGTGAAGCATTTGAACAATTTATGGAATGGTCTGAAGAAACTGCGCGCTTACAAGTCAGAATGAATGCCGAAACACCTCAAGATATTAAAGCAGGATATAATTTTGGTGCTAAAGGGATTGGACTTGTAAGAACAGAGCATATGTTCTTTGGAGCTGAGCGTTTAATAGAGATGCGCCGATTTATTTTAGCTTCAGACCATGAAGCACGTATTGGTGCATTAGAGAAGATTAGAACGTATCAAGTAGAGGATTTTGAAGCTATATTTAGACTTTCTCAAGACCGACCTACAATTGTGCGCTTATTAGATCCACCATTACATGAATTTTTGCCAAGCTCAGATGAAGACATCGCAAGCGTTGCCGAACAACTTGATATTCCTAAAGATGTATTACGTAAGCGTATCGCTGAACTCAACGAAGTTAATCCTATGTTAGGTCACCGTGGTTGTCGCTTAGCTATAACTTATCCTGAGTTATACGAAATGCAAGTAGAGGCGATTATTGAAAGTGTATTGAAACTTAAGAAAGAGGGCATAGAGTGTCATCCTGAAATTATGATTCCACTTGTTTCAACTGTTGAAGAGTTTATTACTCTAAAAGGCCGTTTAGCAGAAACAATTACTCAATTGGAAAATGACGCAAAAACAAATGTGAATTATCTTATTGGTACAATGATCGAAACACCGAGAGCATGTTTAATTGCGCAACAACTCGCACAACATTGTGATTTCTTTAGTTTCGGTACAAATGATTTAACACAATTAACTTATGGTTTTTCAAGAGATGATGCAGGGAAATTTATAAACGTGTATACTGAAAGTAACATTTTACAGATTGATCCATTCCAAACATTAGATAAAGATGGTGTGGGACAATTGATTCAATACGCGGTTGAACAAGCTAAGCAAATAAAACCAGAGATCAAGATAGGCGTATGTGGTGAACTTGGTGGTGATGCTAAATCAATTCATCAATTTAATCAATGGTCTATTGACTATGTATCATGTTCGCCATTCAGAGTACCTGGTGCGATATTAGCTACTGCTCAAAGTCAGGCGGAGGAAAGCGAGCGATAAGGTGGAAGAGAAGAACGATCAAGTTTTAAAGTTATTTATTGTTTCGGATTCAATTGGGGAAACGGCACAACGTATGATTCATGCTACATTAACCCAATTCCCAGATTTGACCCAAGTTGAGATTAAGAAATTTCCGTACATTAAAGATGAACAAGAATTTCTTAATGTGCTTCAACTTGCTCGAGAACAAAATGCAATTGTAGCGACAACATTAGTGAGCGAATCATTTAATGCTTTAGGTCATCAGTTTGCGAAAGAACATGATATTCCATACGTCGATTATATGTCAGAGTTAATTCGAATAATTGAAACGCATACAGATGCTAAACCTTTAATGGAAAGTGGCGCATTACGTAAACTTAATGATGAATATTTCAAACGTATTGAAGCTATTGAATACTCAGTCAAATATGATGATGGTAAACATTTTACAGATATTGGTGAAGCGGATGCGTTAATTGTAGGAGTTTCACGTACGTCTAAAACACCATTAAGCATGTATTTAGCCAACAAAGGTTATAAAATAGCAAACATCCCTTTAGTACCGGAAGTTGCCATTCCAGACAATGTATTTCAACAAAAGGGACTAAAAGTGTTTGGCTTAACTGCAAGTCCGAACTATATTGCAAACATTCGTCGCAATCGTGCTGAAACGTTAGGGTTATCTGCTGAGTCTACATATAATAGTTTGGAACGAATTAAGAAAGAACTCTCTTATGCAGAAGAAGTTTTCAAAAAATTGAATGCTACAGTCATCAATACTGAGTATAAATCTATTGAAGAATCTGCATTTTATATAGAAAAGTTTTTAATGCAACGTTAAATTGCTTATTTTAACAGTACGAGGTTGAAGTAGAAAACTTTAACTTTGTGCTGTTATTTCATGTTGATGTGGGTGTGCATTAAGAGCAATATTGTAGTCGGATTAAAAGAGAAAAAATATTTTGTAATTAATATATTTTAGTATAAAAAAATTATTATTAAACAATTGAATAATCTTAGTTAGAATAATTTACATTTCCTTATTGTTGCTTTAACATAGAAGTGTAGTAACTAGTAAAGAGTTTAAGATGCTCTTTAATTTTTGGAGTTGTGAATTGGGATTTAATAAAAGAACAACTCTAATGTACTGGTGTAATATATTTTAAATTATTTGAGAGGTGAACAACATGGCAAAGTCTGAGAAAAAAGACGTTGTATTAATTGGTGCCGGTGTACTTAGTACAACATTCGGTTCAATGTTAAAAAGCATCGAACCTGAATGGGATATCCATTTATATGAACGTCTAGATCGTCCCGGTATTGAAAGTTCAAATGAACGAAACAATGCGGGTACAGGACACGCTGCGTTATGTGAATTGAACTATACAGTTCAACAACCAGATGGTTCAATTGATATCGAAAAAGCAAAAGAAATCAACGAACAATTTGAGATTTCTAAACAATTCTGGGGTCACTTAGTAAAAAGTGGACAAATTGAAAATCCTAGAGAGTTTATTCATCCATTACCACACATTAGTTTCGTACGTGGTAAAAATAACGTGAAATTCTTAAAAGATCGTTATGAAGCAATGAAAAACTTCCCAATGTTCGATAATATCGAATATACAGAAGACTTTGAAGAAATGAAAAAATGGATTCCGTTAATGATGGAAGGTCGTGAAAATAACGGTGGCGTTATGGCGGCTAGTAAAATTGATGAAGGTACAGACGTTAACTACGGTGCTCTTACTCGTAAAATGGCTAAAAACCTTCATGACTCTTCAAACGTTGAAGTACAATACAATCATGAAGTTGTAGACTTTGAACGTTTATCTAATGGTAAATGGTTAGTTAAAATTAAAAACCGTAATACTGGTGATGTATTTGAACATCAAACAGATTATGTATTTATTGGTGCCGGCGGTGGAGCGATTCCACTTCTACAAAAAACTGGCATTCCAGAAAGTAAACACTTAGGTGGATTCCCAATTAGTGGTCAGTTTATTGCTTGTACTAACCCTCAAGTTATTGAACAACACGATGCCAAAGTATACGGTAAAGAACCACCTGGCACACCACCTATGACAGTTCCTCACTTAGATACGCGTTATATCGATGGTGAAAGAACATTATTATTTGGACCATTCGCGAATATTGGACCAAAATTCCTTAAATTTGGTTCTAACCTTGATTTATTCAGATCTGTTAAGCCATATAACATCTCAACATTATTAGCTGCAGCAATTAAGAATGTGCCATTAATTAAATATTCAATTGATCAAGTGATTATGACTAAAGAAGGTTGCATGAATCACTTACGTACATTCTATCCTGAAGCACGTGATGAAGATTGGCAATTATACACAGCAGGTAAGCGTGTACAAGTTATTAAAGATACTGAAGAGAATGGTAAAGGCTTCATTCAATTCGGTACTGAAGTTGTGAACTCTGAAGATCATTCAGTTATCGCTTTATTAGGTGAATCACCAGGAGCTTCTACTTCAGTTTCAGTTGCATTAGAAGTATTAGAACGTAATTTCCCTGAATATACTTCTGATTGGAAACCGAAAATTAAAGAAATGATTCCTTCTTATGGAGAATCATTAATTAATGATGAACAATTAATGAGAAAAATCCGTAAACAAACTTCAAAAGACCTAGAACTAGGTTATTATGATAAAGCTAAAAAATAGAATAGATATTTTTAACGTGTGAGATGTAAAGATGTCTCACACGTCTTTTTTATATACAAATATTTCACCTCATGCCTAGAATATTAATTAATTTTAATAAATAAAGGTAAGAGATACAATGGAGTCAAAGTTAGAGTCGAAGGAGTTTGATGATATGACAAATGAAAATATCTTTGATCAACAGTTTTGGAAAGAGGCTTGGGACAATGATCCTAATACACAAGATAAAAGAATGAAACGTGCAGGTTTAGGTCAACCTGATGCTCCAGGCTTTGAAAAATGGGCTGAAAATTTTAATAAAAATTCTTTTACTGAAGAGAGTCAAAAAAGAGTAAAACGAATTATGTCATGGATTCAGAATCAAACAGGAGGATTTGAAAACCTAAGTATACTGGATGTTGGTGCTGCTTCAGGAGTGTTTAGTATACCGTTCTCAAAAGAAAGCGCTAAAGTTACTAGTCTTGAACCCTCATCCATATTGCACGGTATGTTAAAAGATAATGCGCAACATTATGGTGTAGAGATTGAAACAATTAATGAATCATTTGAAAATATTGAAACGACAGAGATTAAAAAATTCGATTTAGTCTTTGCATCAATGTGTCCTGCAGTAACAACATGGGAAGCCGTGGAAAAAGCTATAGATATAGCTCATCAATATGTTTATGTCAGCTTAATAGCAGGACCTAAAGAAAACTCAATCGTGGATGAGGTCGTTGCTTTTCTTGAATTAGAACCTTCGCCGATGACTGCTGATTTATATTATTTATTGCAGCTACTTTATTGCAATAACTATACGTATGAAACCTTAATTGAGCGTCATACACAACATGCTGAAAAAAGTGTAGATGAAGTCATGCGTCAATTACGTTCTTGGTTAAAAGAAGTGGAAATTGAAATGAATGCGCAACAAAAAGAGAGTATTGAACAATATTTACGAGATAAATATGGCGATCATGTACCCGTAGTTACAGGTGGTAAGTTTGGGAAAGTACTTATCACATTACAAGACTAAATGTATTGAAGGTACGACTTCTAAATGCCGTTTTAACAGTATTTGTTAAAATGGTATTTATTTTTCGAAAAATTATTACGATATATCGTTGACATATTTCGATATATCGCTTAGGATATTGATATATCGAAATAACAAATAAAGAAAGGTGATTTAAATGTTCAGAAGAAGACCTGAAATGATAAGACAAAGAATGGAGCGATTTGAAGGATTTGATTTTGGCAGAGGATTTGGTGGTCCGAGAGGCGGCGGTCGTGACCGCTTTTTCAAGAAAGGCAATTTACAATTTGTCATTCTTAAAATGTTGAAGGAAGAATCACGTCATGGATATCAAATTATTAAAGATTTAGAAGAACGTTTTAAAGGCTTCTATTCACCTAGTCCTGGATCTGTTTATCCTATCTTACAAATGTTAGAAGATAGAGAATTTGTATCAATCTCTAAAGATGGTAAAAAGAAAGTGTACTCAATCACTGAAGAAGGTGAGAAGTTCTTAGAGGAGAATATTAATAATGATGAATTTACACAACGAATGGAACAGTTTCAAAATATAGACTTTGAGCAATTAAAAGCATCAAGAGAACAATTACATGAGGTGTTCCAAGGATTTATGAAAGCGAGTCAGCAAGCACTACAAGATGAAGAATTGAAAAAAGAGTTTGACCAATTTGTAGAAGAAACAAAAGCACGTTTGGAACAATTTTCTAAATAAAAATAGATAGTGGGGGAGTTCAAATGAATATAAAAGATGTTAAAAGCGTAGGTATTATTGGAGGAGGACCTGGTGGATTAATGCTAGGACTTCTTTTGCAACAACAAGGATTTGAAGTGTCAATTTTTGAGAAAGCTGGGTTAGATGTAAATCGAGACCGTGGAGGTTCCTTAGATATTCATGAGGAGAGTGGCCAGTTACCATTAAAAGAAACAGGTATTATTGATCGATTTAGAGAGCTTGCTCGTTTTGAGGGTGAAGATACTCGCGTTTTAGATAAAAATGGTAAGGTTTATTATGAAGAAACAGCCGATCCTGAAGTTGAGGGAGGACGTCCAGAAATTGATCGTGGTGAACTATGTGATATCATCAGTGAACAATTAAGTGAAGGCACAGTAATATATGGTAAAGCGTTCGAATCACTTCGTCGCTTAGACAATGGACAAGTTGAAGTCTCATTTGTTGAGGGAGATACAGCTGAGTTTGACTTTGTAGTTGGGGCTGATGGAGCATTTTCAAAAGTGAGACCTTATTTAGCAAATGTGGACGTAGAATATAATGGTATTTCAATGGTTGAACTAAATGTAGAAGATGCATACAATCAATATCCTGATTTAGCAGCGTTTAATAAAAATGGGAAAATGATGGCATTTGGTGACCATAAAGCAATTCTTGGTCAAGTGAATGGCAATGGAAGAATTAAAGTATATATGTCTTATCAAATGGATTATGAGGAATTTGAAAAATTTAAAGGAATGAGTAAGTCAGAAATTAAAGAACAGTTGTTACAAGATTTCTCGGACTGGGACGAAGATTTAAAAAAATATATTGAATATGCTGGTGATGATGTACTCTTACGTCGAATTTACAAATTGCCTATAGGGTTTAAGTGGGAGAATCAATCTAATCTCACTTTAATCGGAGATGCAGCGCATTTAATGAGTCCATTTGCAGGCGAGGGTGTTAATATGGCATTCTACGATGCATATTTATTAGCGAAAGCACTTAAAGAGAATAATAATTTACAAGATGCGTTGAAAGAATATGAAGCATCTATGTATGAAGCTTCAGAACAGAGTGCAAGTGAGTCTCAAGCTAATTTAGAAGAAATGTTTGGTGATGACGCTGCTCAAAAATTTGGCGATTTCTTTAATCACATTGGTGAATTGTTTGAAGAGCATCAAGCACAAAAATTAGATAATAAATAATAAAAAGTATAAAGAAATGCCGTGTGGTCAAATAGATTACCACACGGCATTTTATATTAGGTTAAGCAAGATAATGTTGCATAACCGGAATGATAGACGGGCTTCAGTGAGCAGGTTTTTCGGCAGAAACTCTCAAACTCTCGTCAAAACTAAAGAACAGTTTTGCTCGCTTTTCGGTTCTGCTCAAAACCTAAGCGCTCACTTCCGCACCTTAATTTTTATTTACTGATGCGTCATAGATTGAATCTACTGCGTCGCCTAACGCTTTATCGAATTCTTCTTGAGATTGGCTAGCGCGTAAGTCGCTTGCTAATGCACGTGAGAAGCTTGCGATTAATTCATCGTTGTCTTTTAATAATTTGTTAGCTTCGTCTCTGCTATAACCGCCAGATAATACAACGACACGTACAACGTTAGGATGGTCAGCTAATTCTTTGTATAAGTTAGCTTCAGTAGGAATAGTTAATTTTAACATTACTAATTGATCATCATTTAATGCGTCTAAGCCTTTTTTGATTTCAGCTTTTAATACTTTTTCAATTTCAGCTTTGTCTTTTGCATTAATGTTTACTTCTGGTTCGATGATTGGTACTAACCCTTTAGCAATGATTTTTTTAGCAAATTCGAATTGTTGTTCAACAACGTCTTTGATACCTTGTTCATTTAATTCTAAGATATTAGAACGCATTTTAGTACCAAAGATATGACGTTCATTTGCACGGTCTAATGTTTCGTCTAAGTCATTGATAGGTTTCATTAATTGAACACCATTTTGTTGTTCAGCTAAACCTTTATCGACTTTTAAGAAAGGTACAATACCTTTGTCAGCTAAGTAATCACCAGTATATTTACCTTCTACTTCACGATCCATTGTTTGTTCGAATAGAATTGCACCTAAGATTTTATCAGGTGAAAATGATGGTGAAGTTACTACGCGAGTACGCATATCATGTACAAGTTGGAACATCTCATCTTCATTGCTATATTGGTCTTCATTAATGCCATATTCTTTAAGCGCTTTAGGAGTACTACCGCCACTTTGGTCTAATGCTGCGATAAATCCTTTGCCATTAGTCATTTTTTCTAATTGTTCTTTATTCATACTTTCCACTCCTTAACTTAACTTTCATTTATAGTATGATAAAAAATATTTTTTATCTCAAGCTTTTCAACTCGAAAAATGTGTAAAAGTATTCTGAATATTGTATTAAGTCATAAATTTGACGTAAATTAGAATTATATTGCTGACAATGTAAAAGTATAAGGCTTATTTCTTATCAAGTTGAAGTGAAAATTTCATAGGGTACATAAGGTCTTCATATAGCTCAAATGTTTTTAAGAATATTCCTTACATCGCTCTGAAACTTTAAGAAACCTATACCATGAATATAAAAAACTCAGTGCAAAAGTTTTGTGTACTTTTCACACTGAGTATTGATATATGCAACCTAAATCAGTTTAGAATAGCATTTTGTCACTACCGAACGTATCACCAAGCGCTTGTTGAGCAAGCACGTTGAGGTAATTCCATGGGCGATCGTAGTCAGGTTGGAAGAAGAAATCTTGTACGGCTAATTGTTCTAGTGTATATCCTGCTGATATCGCCATAGAAATTGTATTGATAGAAGCTGTAACATCTTCTGTAGACATGACTTGTCCACCTAAAATTTGATGACTATCTTCATCGTAAATGATTTTCATGTGAATTGTAGTTTCGTCTTGCATGAATTTTGGATGGATCAGTTCTTCAACATATTTTTGACCTAAATTGCCATCATAACTATCAGCTTCTGTACCGTGTACACCAGTTTGTCCAAATTTATAATCAAATAATTGCAATCCAGATGTTCCGGATACTCTTGGCATAGTCATATTTTTACCAGTCATATTTTTTGCTGCTACGACACCTTGACGACGAGAGTTTGTCGCTAAAGCAATGTAACGATCTTCTTCAACTGGAGCGAATGGTACAAGTGTTGCGTCGCCACCGGCATATACATCTTTAGCAGAAGTTTGTTGTTGATGGTCAATATTGATAATACCTTTTTCGCCTAATTCAATTTTGCCATCTAACCATTCAGTTGCAGGTGTAACACCGACTGCGAATAAAACAGTATCTGCTTCATATTCATTTTTATCGGTTACAACTTTTGTTACGTTTCCATTGTCATCACCAGTTAATGATTGAACGGTTTCACCGCCTTTGAAGTAAAGACCATGTTTTTCTGAATTTTGTTGTAAAATGTCAGTGAATTCTTGATCTAAATACGTATTTAAAATTCTATCTGCAATGTCAACTATCGTTGTTTCAATACCTGCTTTAGCGAAGGCTTCGGCAGCTTCGATACCAATATAGCCACCACCTACGACAACCGCTTTTTTAGCTTGAGGCATGCGTTGCTTAATTTGATCTGCCCATTCACGACCACGCATAAATAGTACGTTATTATACTGATCAATGCCGTCAATTGGAGGAGTAACTGGTTTACCGCCAGGACTTAAGAACAATTTGTCATACGTTACTTCATTAGATTGTCCATTTTGTTCTACAGTTATCATTTTTTTATCTGTATTTAAGTCAGTAACAGTACTGTTTACATGGATGTTAACTCCTTGTTCTTTATAAGAAGCTTTAGAAGCATAGTGTAATGAATCTAATGACGGTGAAACATCTTCTAAATAGCTTTGAATACCACAAGATAAGAATGAAGGTTTATCTCCACTTTCAAATACATGAATTTCAGCATTTGAATCTTCTTTTAAAAGTGTTTCAATCACTTCATAACCAGCATGTGATGTACCAACGACTACATATTTCATGATTAAATTCCTCCTTAAGACTTTGTTAATCTATAGTAAAATGCGTAAGCATTATTAGAATTAATGTTTACATTATTATTATTTCCGTTTTAATTATCGATTATTCAATTTATCATTGCTATAATGTTGGATTTCAAAAAATCGTCAAAAAAGGGCCATACCATAGTGATGAAACACTATCATATGACCCTCTATCAATAAAATTTAAATTTATTAGATTATGAAGTTTTTTCTCTACGTTTGCGTCCGCCAATTAATAATCCGCCTGCTAGAAGTGACGTACCAGCGATTAAATCCATCCCTACATGTGTGTCATTATGACCTGTTTCAGGAAGTGAAGATTTAGAATGCTTTGGTAAATCAGAAGATTTTACGTCTCCTACATAGAATGAATTAAGTTCTCTAGTAGAATCAACGGCTACTTCTTTTTTGGCCACGTGTTTAGGTTCTTTATAAGGTTTTGTTGTGATATCTTGGCCAGTATAACAATCTTCGCTATTCAAAGTGCTATAATTACCAAAGTTTCCACTTTTATATTGAACCTCACCATCTTTATAAACTTTATAAGTACCCACACCTGCACCAGATTTATTATTAATACCGATTTCGTAGTAGTCCCCTTTATCTTTTACGGCATTGAAATTCTGTAAGTTGGGATTGCCACCGCTGTTTTTCATAGCTTGTTGTGCTACGTCTTTTGCATTATTTGCAGTTACTTCATCCGCTTTTGCTTCAGAAACATTTGCAGTCGTAAATAATACTGCCCCAGTTATTACAGTTGTTGCAATAAGAGAAACCTTGTTCACAATGATAACCCCATTTCGAATTTGAGAATTTAGAATTTGAAATAATGTTTTCTACGCTTTTAGTGTACCACCTGAATAAAATAATCATACCGGTTTAAAAGAAACATTATTGAAACTTTAAGATAAGTTAAAGAAGTTAATATATCCTCACGATTTGTTCATATTTACTTATCAATTTATTCATAAAATGTCTTCGATAGAGTGCAATCAACATGTGATATGTAATTTTAAAATAACTATACACTTTAGTTTACATACACTATATAATTAATTTATATAGTAGTTTATATGTATTAAGCATCAAGCTATTCATTTTCAGAAAAAAGGGGATTAATAGGTATGAAAAAAATGGTGAGTGCATGTCTAGTGACATCTTTATTATTAGCAAGTTGTAGTACGGGGCAAAGTAATGACAATAAAGGAAGTTCAAATCTTTCAGACGATAAATCTCAGTCATCTAAAAGTAATAAAAATTCTAAAAATAATAATTCAAATCATGCATCAAGTCAAAGTTCTAATGACAAGAGTCAAGAGGACGCTAATCAGGAGAATACGCATTCAAATACTTATTATGCGAAAGTATGGTTAACGGCATTAGAAAGCTATAGGGGAAACAGTGATATAAAATTTGACGATTTAGATATTAAACATGGGGATGTTTCAGGTAAATTAATTGATCCTTATTTACCTGATGTTTCTGTAAAATTTCCAGAAGGAACTGAAATTTTGACTGCAAGCGTTCATGCTGCTGGGTCAGTCTATTATAAAAATAATGGAGACGGTACGATAACGATTTATCCCGTGCCATCACAATTTAACGGTCCGATTTACGGTGATGAATATGGCAAGAAAGAATCACAACGTGTACTAGACAAAGCTTCAACTGTAAAATTATATGACGCAAGTGATAGTGAAATTAATAAAATAAGTGCATTAATGTCATCAGAACCTGCAAGTTATGGAGATCCAATCGATACTCAATCAAGTTCAGATTCAGATGATGATAATAGTTCAGATAGTACTACAGTGACACGAAGTAATGTAATCGATTTGGTGGAAGATTATGAAGGACACAAATTAGATACTGACACATATACTTACAAAGAGCCTGAAGAAGACAGTGATGGCAATTGGGGATTCTCATTTACAGATAAAGATGGGGAACTCGCAGGCTCTTACATTATAGATCAAGATGGCATTGTTACTAAGTATGATAAACATGGTGATGAGGAATAATAAATAGTAAGAAAGGTCCAGAACAAATAGCTTCTGGGCCTTTTAATTATAAGTGTTTCTTAGCAATCGTAGGTATACTGATAGCCATGAGAATCATGAATAAGATATGAGCTTCCATCCACAATGCATATGCATTCCAACTGAATTTAAACAATGAACGTTGGGCAATCGCAATTAAAAATGGGTACATGACTATAAAAATAATCGTTAAAGGAACAAATGCTAAGTGATATAGGGGCTTGGAGTAATGATAAATAATTAAAAAAACGATATAGATTACGATACCTATACTTAAATGAATCAACCCTTCAACAATTGTAGGCACTTTCTTCGGGTCAATTAAGAAATCAATATTAAGTAATAGCTGGGTTAAATGCGTCTTTTGAAATAGAACGTCCATCACAATAGTAGTGATTAATAATATAGCGCTGATGACAATTGCACTTAATAAATGATAACCATATCTAAGCCACATAAATTTATCCTCCATAATAATTTTACTTTTTATTATTCCCATAATTAAACAATTTAGACATTTCTATTTGAGTGGTTGAATTCATTTTTAAATTAATAAACCCAAACAATATTTTAATAATTCAGAAAATATTTACAAATCAGAAAATTATTAGTATATTGAGTACTATCATATTACTGGGAATTCATTTTAAGACTGATAAAAAGTGACTCAAAAGCGTTATGAGAAGGAATAATACAGTATAAGAAATGGATGATAAAGCCTAGGGAAGGTGAATTTATCATGAGTAAAGCAAAAAATTTAATTAATGAAGATGAAAAGTATTTCGCTAAGTCAGGACGTATTAAATATTATCCTTTAGCTATTGATTATGGCTATGGTGCGACGCTAGTAGATGTAGATGGAAAGGAATATATAGATTTATTATCAAGTGCAAGTTCGCAAAATGTGGGGCATGCACCTAAGAAAGTCACAGATGCTATTAAAAAACAAGCAGAAAAATTTGTTCATTATACGCCAGCATATATGTATCATGAACCACTTGTACGTTTATCAAAGAAGATTTGTGAAATAGCTCCTGGAGATTTTGAAAAAAGAGTAACGTTTGGTTTAACTGGATCTGATGCTAATGACGGTATTATTAAGTTTGCTCGTGCCTATACCGGACGTCCCTATATGATTAGTTTCACAAACGCATACCACGGTTCAACGTTTGGCGCTTTATCGATGTCAGCTATTAGCTTAAATATGCGAAAACACTATGGACCATTACTTAATGGTTTTTATCATATTCCATTTCCAGACAAATATAGAGGGATGTTTGAACAATCAACATCTAATACAGTGGAAGAATATCTTGCGCCTCTCAAAGAAATGTTTGCGAAATACGTTCCAGCAGAAGAGGTCGCATGCATTGTAGTAGAGACAATACAAGGTGATGGAGGCTTACTTGAACCTGTATCAGGTTATTTTGAAGCCCTACAAGATTTATGTCACCAGCATGGTATTTTAATTGCAGTTGACGATATTCAACAAGGATTAGGACGTACAGGTAGATGGAGTTCTGTGGATCATTTTAACTTTACTCCTGATTTAATTACTTTTGGAAAGTCTCTAGCTGGAGGTTTACCAATGTCAGCTTTGGTAGGTCGTAAAGAAATTATGGAAAACCTTGAAGCGCCAGCGCATTTATTTACTACAGGTGCCAACCCTGTTAGTTGTGAAGCGGCATTAGCTACATTAGAAATGATAGAAGAGGAAGATTTATTAACCGCTGCCACTGAAAAGGGGAACTACGTACGCCAGCGAATGAATCAATGGATGACACAGTTTGAGAGTGTAGGAGATGTACGAGGTGTTGGATTATCAATAGGTATAGATATTGTGTCTGATAAGGAAATTAAGACACGAGATTCAGAAGCAGCATTGAAAATTTGTAATTATTGCTTTGAGCATGGAGTTGTAATCATTGCAGTCGCAGGAAATGTATTGAGATTTCAACCACCACTAGTAATTACTTATGAACAACTTGATACAGCACTCGATACCATTGAGAATGCACTTAAAGCATTGGAAAAAGGTAACTTAGATCAGTATGAAATTACCGGTCAAGGATGGTAATGAATCAAAAAGATTCTCATTTTATTAAAACTAAATGAGGATCTTTTTTTTATAAAAAAAGGCACAAGTGCTGTAAAAACAACACTTGTGCCACTTAGTATTTATTATTTCGGTGCGTGATATTCTTCTTCATCATTTTTCTTAGAGTGTTTCAGTCCATAAAGTAAGTAAATAACAATACCTACAACGAACCATATTAAAGTATATAATTTAGCTTCAAAGCTTAGTCCCCAGAATACAAGTAATACGAGTACAAATGTAATAGCTGGTAATACTGGATATAATGGTAATTTGAAATCTGGTTTTGGTAAATCCTTACCTTCACGTTTTCTTAAGCGATACATTGCCAGTGATACAAACATAAATGCTACGAGTGTACCTGCAGAAATTAATTGTGCTAAAAAGTTGAATGGGAACATTGAACCTATTACCACACCAATAATTGTTAAAATAAGTAAAGCTCTGTTTGGTAAGTGCTTATGATTTAATTGACTTAACCATGAAGGTAGTAATCCGTCGCGACCAAATGAATACAATAATCGTGATCCGGCTAACATCATACCGATTAAAGCAGTGAACATACCGATAACTGAAATCGCTTGAACCACTGCCGCTATAATTCCATGGCCACTTTTACGTAGAGCCCAACCTACTGGTTCAGCATTGTCTGCATATTGTGAGTAATGGAACATACCAACTAAGACTAATGCCACGGCTACAAATAGTACAATGGCTACTGCAAGAGAACCTAAAATCCCTCTAGGCATTGTTTTTTGAGGGTTAATAGCTTCTGCAGAGTTTGCAGCAATTGAATCAAATCCAATATATGCTAAGAAAATCATTGATACACCAGCATATATACCTTGCCATCCACCAAAATCACCTGATTTTGTAACTTTATGCTCAGGCACAAATGGTACGAAGTTACTAAAGTTGATTGCTGTTAAACCAACAATGACAAATAAGATAATTGCCAAAACTTTAAGTATAACTAGGATATTTTCCATGCGAGCGGCTTCAGTCACACCACGAGAAAGTAATAACGCAGTTAATATAATTACGACAGCAGCGATGATGTCTATTACACCGCCTTTATTGCCGAAAGTATTCGACAACGCGTTAGGTAATGTGATACCAATCGGGGCGATAAGACCTCTTAAGTTAGCTGAAAATCCGGAAGCAACAAAGGCTACCGCAATAAAGTACTCAGCAAGTAATGCCCATCCAGCAACCCATCCGAAGAATTCTCCAAATAATACATTAATCCATGAATATGCTGATCCTGCGAAAGGCATAGTCGATGCCATTTCAGCATATGTAAAAGCTACAAGACCAGCCACTATAGCTGCTAATAGGAACGATAAAGCTACTGCTGGACCGGCGTGCTCTGCAGCAACAACTCCTGGTAGAGTGAAAATGGATGTAGAAACAATTGTACCGACACCTAACGCAAGAAAGTCACGAACACGTAATGTGCGTTTAAGGTGTCCATCTTTATTTTGATAAATTGTTGGATTCTCTTTACGAGTAATCCGGTTAAAAAAACTAGACATAATAAACCTCCACTTACTAATAAGACATCTATTTCGAGCAGTCAAGGTGTTTATAGAGATTGTTATAGTCCTTATATAAACATCACGAGTGACCAGCTATTTCTAATAATTTATATCATAGCATAGAATTTTCTTATTTTGTCTAAAAATTCTGAAAAATTAAAGCTTTTCTATCTCTCTTTTGATGAATAAATCAAATGTAAGCATTTCACGAAATGATAAACTTGATTATATCAGATATACAAAAAATAAAAATAGAATTTTTAACGAAATTTTTACCAATATTTTACAATTTACATTTATGGGTTATAAAACGGATAAATTAACATTCTATAGTGGCAAGGTGTAAAATATGATTGAAAAAATAGAAAAGAGGTGGTAGCTATTTCATTAGACAAATATCTCACACAAAATATTTATCAATTTAAAGAGATGGCTATTGCATTGACATTTGTTGGTGGATATATAGATGCTTATACCTTTTTAGAACGTGGAGGCACTTTAGCAGCGGGTCAAACTGGTAACCTCATCTTTCTAGCTTCTGAAGTCTCTCATCATAACCTTGATGGTGGATTGTTAAAGATTATTTCAGTTATCTCATTTATGATAGGTGTCATGTTTGTTTCATTAATACATGCGAAAATAGCTACAAGATATTGGCGTCTTATCGCTTTACTACCAATCACAATGAGTAGCATCACAGTGGGTTTTATACCTGCATCAATACCGAACATCTATATTATTCCACCTTTAGCATTTAGTATGGCCATGCTTACTACTGCGTTTGGTAAAATAGAAGGTGAAGGATATGCTAACACATTTTCAACAGGTAATTTAAAAAAAGCTGTGATTGCGCTAAGTGAATTTATTATAAATAAAGACAAAGTACAATTGAGTAAATCATTGCTTTACATTAGAATAGTAATAAGTTTTGTTGTGGGGGCTATTATATCTGCGTTACTTCAAAAATATATGGGAATCTATACAATTTTAATAGCTGCATTCATTTTAATTAGCGTTTTAATATTTTATAGCTTTCTGATTTATCGCAGAGAACGTAATATTCAGTAATATTAATTTGCATAAGGATGAGTAAAGAAATGGAAATTAAACAGATAAAATATTTCGTAGAAGTCGTTCGCCAAGGGGGAATGACACAAGCGTCAGAACATTTATATATTGCTCAATCAACGATTAGTAAAGCTATAAAAAATATCGAGAATGAATATGATATTACTTTATTCGATCGTTCTCAGAAACAAATTAAATTGACAGATATTGGCCAAACATTTTATGACAATAGTCTAGAATTTTTGGCTCTATTTGAGAAACTATCATTAGAAATGAACGATGTAGTCAATGTTCAAAAGGGCCATATTAAGATAGGACTTTCACCCATGATGAATGTTCAAATGTTTACAAATGCGCTTAATCAATTTCACAAGTTATACCCTAATGTGACATACGAAGTCATTGAAGGTGGAGGGAAAATAGTAGAGAACTTAACTGCTAATGACGATGTAGATATAGGTATAACAACGTTGCCTGTGGACCATTCATTATTCCATTCTGTTTCCTTATACAATGAAGAGTTATTACTAGTAGTCAGTAACGATCATCATCTCTCGGATATGGAAAAGGTAGACCTAGCAGAATTAAAAAATGAAGAATTTGTATTGTTCCACGATGATTATTATCTTAAAGATCAAATTATAGAAAACTGTAAACGTATAGGTTTCTATCCTAAGACAGTCGCTAACATCTCACAAATTAGCTTTATTGCTAACATGATTCAACAAGGTATAGGTATTAGTATTGTACCTGAAAGTTTAGTACGTTTAATGGGAGATAATGTAACGTCCATTCAATTAGAAAATGTAGAACTCTCATGGCATTTAGGTGCCATATGGAGAAAAGATGCTTATTTAAATTATGTAACACGCCAGTGGATAGACTTTATTTCAACACTCCAACCAGTTAAATAAATTTTAAACGCGACTTCTAATTAATTTGTTAGAGGTCGTTTTAGTTTATAAGAGAATATAAAATTAAAGAAAAATGTTTCCATAACGCGTATATTATTTACCACGATTTACGATTAAAAGATCTCATAGCTATTGATATATTATATGTTTCTATATATAAACCATTCCTTTTAAGAATACTTATAATCGTTATTATGTATTTTATTAATACATGTTTTCGTACTATAATTAATTATGTAATAAAGTTAGTCACTAAATAAAACATTTTGAACAAATTGTAACAATTTCGTCACTGAAATAGTGATTTTATAACTAAGGACAATTAAAATTCTAGTTATTTTAATGAAAATATTATAAAAATAAAACTAAGCACATTAATTGTGTCACTTTATTGCGAAGGAGTCGTTAAAATGAAAAAATTTAGTAAAAAAGTTGTATTAATTGGTGATGGATCAGTAGGTTCTAGCTATGCATTTGCTATGGTTACTCAAGGGATTGCAGATGAATTTGTCATCATTGACATTGCGAAAGATAAAGTAGAAGCAGACGTGAAAGATTTAAATCACGGCGCACTCTACAGTGCATCACCAGTCGTAGTAAAAGCTGGGGAATACAGCGATTGTAAAGATGCAGACTTAGTTGTCATTACAGCAGGTGCACCACAAAAACCAGGAGAAACACGCTTACAACTTGTAGAGAAAAACACTAAAATTATGAAAAGTATTGTATCAAGTGTAATGGATAGTGGTTTCGATGGTTTCTTCCTAATCGCAGCTAACCCTGTTGATATTTTAACTCGCTATGTTAAAGAAGTCACAGGCTTACCAGCTGAACGCGTTATTGGTTCAGGTACTGTTCTTGATAGTGCGAGATTTAGATATTTAATTAGCCAAGAGCTAAATGTTGTGCCATCAAGTGTACATGCAAGCATTATCGGTGAACATGGTGACTCTGAACTTGCAGTTTGGTCTCAAGCAAATGTTGCAGGTATCTCAGTATTTGATACTTTAAAAGAACAAACAGGCAGTGAAGCTAAAGCTGAAGAAATATATGTGAACACTAGAGATGCTGCTTACGATATCATCCAAGCTAAAGGTTCTACTTATTATGGTATAGCTTTAGCGCTTTTACGAATTTCTAAAGCATTATTAAATAACGAAAATAGTGTTTTAACTGTATCAAGTCAACTTAATGGGGAATATGGACATAAAGAAGTTTACTTAGGTGTCCCAACATTAATTAACCAAAATGGTGCAGTTAAAATATATGAAACACCTTTAAGCGATAAAGAGAAACAATTATTTAAGCAATCAGTTCAAACACTTGAAGAAACATACGACTCAATTAAACATTTAGTATAACGCATGCTTAAAATTCAAAAGAAATAAAGAAATTAAATTTTTGAAAGGATATGAAATGAATGGCTGACAAACAATATTCAGCAGCAGATATGGTAATTGACACTTTAAAAAATAATGGAATTGAATATGTATTTGGTATTCCGGGAGCAAAAATTGACTACTTATTCAATGCATTAGAAGATGATGGTCCAGAATTAATTGTTACACGTCATGAGCAAAATGCTGCAATGATGGCACAAGGAATCGGACGCTTAACTGGTAAACCAGGCGTTGCACTTGTAACGAGTGGTCCAGGAGTTAGTAATTTAACAACTGGATTACTTACTGCTACATCTGAAGGTGATCCAGTATTAGCAATCGGTGGTCAAGTTAAACGCAATGACTTATTACGTTTAACACATCAAAGTATTGATAACGCAGCACTATTAAAATCATCTACAAAATATAGTGCTGAAGTACAAGACCCAGAATCTTTATCAGAAGTGATGACTAATGCCATGCGTACAGCAACGTCAGGTAAAAATGGTGCAAGTTTTATTAGTATTCCACAAGACGTTATCTCTTCACCAGTTGAAGCTAAAGCAATTTCACTTTGTCAACAACCTCAACTTGGTGTACCAGCTGAAAAAGATGTTCAAGCAGTCATTGATGCTATCAAAAATGCAAAATTCCCAGTTTTATTAGCTGGTATGAGAAGTTCAAGCCAAGCTGAAACAGAAGCTATTCGTCAGTTAGTTGAAAAAACAAGTCTCCCTGTCGTTGAAACATTCCAAGGTGCAGGTGTGATTAGTCGTGAATTAGAAAATCACTTCTTCGGTCGTGTAGGTCTCTTTAGAAACCAAGTTGGTGATGAATTATTAAGAAAAAGTGATTTAGTAGTCACAATTGGTTATGATCCAATCGAATATGAAGCAAGTAACTGGAATAAAGAATTAGACACTAAAATTATTAATATCGATGAAGTTCAAGCAGAAATCACAAACTACATGCAACCAGTCAAAGAATTAATTGGTAATATCGCTGGTACAATTGAACTTATTTCAGAACATGTTGATGAACCATTTATTAATCAAGATCATTTAGATGAACTTGAAAAATTAAGAGCAGAGATTATTGAGGCTACTGGTATTAAAGCGACGCATAAAGATGATGTGATGCACCCAGTTGAAATCATTGAATCTATGCAAAAAGTTTTAACTGATGATACTACAGTAACTGTAGATGTTGGAAGTCACTACATTTGGATGGCACGTAAATTTAGAAGTTATAATCCAAGACATTTATTATTTAGTAACGGTATGCAAACACTTGGAGTGGCACTTCCTTGGGCAATTTCAGCTGCACTTGTCCGTCCTAACACACAAGTTGTCTCTGTAGCTGGTGATGGTGGTTTCCTATTCTCAGCTCAAGATTTAGAAACAGCTGTACGTAAAAACTTAAACATTATTCAATTGATTTGGAATGATGGGCGCTATAATATGGTTGAATTCCAAGAAGAAATGAAATATCAACGTTCTTCAGGTGTAGACTTTGGTGCCGTTGATTTTGTTAAATATGCAGAATCTTTTGGAGCAAAAGGTTTACGTGTATCTAACCAAGAAGAGTTAGAAGCAGCTATAAAAGAAGGTTATGAAACAGATGGTCCTGTATTAATCGATATCCCAGTTAACTACGAAGATAATGTTAAATTATCTACAAACATGTTACCGAATGCTTTAAATTAATTTGAAAGCGTATGTGTTTGTTAAATCATTTTCCAGGATATAAAAAAGAACGCATTCTAGAGAGATAGGTCATCTTTAGTTTGCGTTTCTTAAAGTAATAAGAAATGAATATTAATAGGAGTGAAAAGTAATATGACTAATGTATTGTACCAACACGGAACGCTAGGAACTTTGATGGCAGGTTTATTAGAAGGAACTGCTTCAGTTAATGAGTTACTAGAACATGGGGATTTAGGTATTGGGACACTTACAGGTTCAAATGGTGAGGTCATTTTTATAGATGGTAAAGCTTACCATGCAAATGAACATAAAGAATTTATTGAATTAACTGGCGATGAAATGACACCATATGCTACAGTCACTCAGTTTAAGGCAGACAAAAATTTCAGTATTTCAGATAAAAATCAAGACGATGTTTTTGATGAAGTTAAAAAAGAGATGACAAGCGAAAATATGTTTTCTGCTGTGAAAATTTCAGGTACATTTAAAAAAATGCATGTACGTATGATGCCTGGTCAAGAACCACCTTATACACGTCTTATTGATTCAGCACGTAGACAACCTGAAGAAACACGTGAAAATATCAAAGGTTCTATTGTTGGATTCTTCACACCAGAATTGTTCCATGGGGTGGGTTCAGCAGGATTCCACATTCACTTTGCTAATGATGATCGCGACTTTGGTGGTCACATATTAGATTTTGAAGTAGATAATGTTAATGTAGAGATTCAAAACTTTGAAACGTTTGAACAACACTTCCCAGTAGATGCGAAATCATTTACTGACGCTGAAATTGACTATCAAGATATTGAAGATGAAATTAGAGAAGCTGAATAACAAAAGTTAATCCCAAAGGCGATAGATAATGTCGCTTTTGGGATTTTTTTATGAATTGATATTCAATTATAAATCTTTGGTTTCTATAAATTTAAGATGATAAGCCTTTAAGAAAGTATAAACTGTATCTAGATAAGGCGTGTTAAGTTTATGAAATCTAGCCTTTTGATAGATATACCCCTGAATAGCTTCAACCTCTAAGGGTTGCTGATTTAAAACATCATAATACATACTTGTTCCCATTTCATCAGGATAACCTTGATAAATCTTCATAATGTCATCGATTGTCTGATCTGGAAAATGAATCCCCTCTGATTGAGCAACTTGTAACCCATCGTTAAGAATAGAACGACATATTTCTTTCATGTGTGTTGATTGTAATATTTTAGCGGGTTGATGCCCTATAGCAGTAATTGAATTAATTCCCAAGTTAACAAGAAGTTTATACCAAATTTTGTTTTGGATATCACTTTCTAAAATAAGTTCAATCTTAGAAGAAGAAAGCTGCTGTTTTAACTTACGAGTATCTGATGAGTCTTGTAGATGTAAGCGATAATCACGAAAGTGAGTGATTTTATCGTTTCTTTTTTGACCACTAATATAGACAACAGCTTGATAAACATGTTGGTGAGGAATATGTTGTGATTGACCATAACCATTTTGGGCTAAGATTATAAGTGAATCTTTATGGGCTATAGTTGGTAATTGCTTAATGACGTTTTGAAGTTGATGTGTTTTAACAGCGATGATTATGACATCGAATGAATGATGCGTGTTATCGTATGAAACAACATCAATGTTTTGTGCTTGAGAAGTATTTTCCGGGAAATAGGTCATTGTTTTATTATGGCGACCAATGAGTTGTGTATCAGGTAAGACAGCTTTTAATTCAGCAGCAATCGTTGTTCCAACAGCCCCTGGACCAATAACGGCAATTGTCATAATATAATTCTTTCCTTTCTTGGTGCAATTCATTATACTATTGCTAATAATAAAGGAAATTGAGGTTGAAATGAATTGAAAACATTAAGTCAATTGATAAAGATGAAAGACGAGCAAACTAAAATTTCTATGGTAACAGCTTATGATTTTCCGAGTGCAAAGCAAGCAGAACAAGCTAGGATTGACATGATCTTAGTTGGAGATTCACTTGGAATGACCGTATTAGGATACGAAAGTACAGTTCAAGTGACCGTTGAAGATATGATTCATCATGGAAAGGCTGTGAGAAGGGGCGCACCTAACACATTTGTAGTTGTTGATATGCCTATAGGGACTGTAGGTGTATGTGATGAAGATGATTTGAAATATGCACTTAAACTTTATCAAGCAACACAGGCGAATGCTTTAAAAGTAGAAGGTGCACATCTTGTTTCATTTATTCAAAAAGCAACACGTATGGGTATTCCCATTGTTTCTCATTTAGGACTTACACCACAAAGTGTTGGTGTGATGGGATATAAATTACAAGGGGGAACGAAGGAAGCGGCAGTACAACTGATTGAAGATGCAAAAGCTATGCAAGAAGCAGGCGCAGTGCTTCTAGTATTAGAAGCAATTCCAAGTGATTTAGCTCAAGTCATTAGCCAACAATTAACGATACCAGTGATTGGCATTGGCGCTGGGAAAGAGACTGACGGTCAGGTATTGGTTTACCATGATCTGTTGAATTATGGTATAGATCGACAGGCCAAATTTGTAAAACAATATGCTGACTTTTCAGTTGGTGTGGATGGTTTAAAACAATATGATAATGAAGTGAAGTCAGGTGAATTCCCTTCAGAAGCTCACACTTATAGGAAAAAGATTATGAGCGAGGTCGACATCAATGACTAAAATCGTTACAACTATTAATGATATGCAAGAGATTGTGAAGTCATACCGTTCTCAAGGGAAGACAATAGGCTTTATACCTACAATGGGAGCATTACATGATGGTCACTTGAAAATGATGCGTATGTCAGTTGAGAACAATGATGTAACAGTCATTAGTATATTTGTTAATCCTTTACAATTTGGACCGAACGAAGATTTTGATGCATATCCACGTCAAATTGACCAGGATGTTAAAGCTGTAGAAAGTATTAATGTTGATTACGTCTTTTATCCTAGTGTGGAGGAAATGTACCCTGATCAGTTAGATATTACGCTTAAGGTAGGACGTTTAGCTGAAGTGCTTGAAGGTGCACAACGACCAGGGCACTTCGAAGGAGTAGTCACAGTAGTAAATAAACTATTTAATATCGTTAGTCCTGATTATGCTTATTTTGGGAAAAAGGATGCGCAACAGTTAGCAATAATTGAAAAAATGGTTAAAGATTTTAATCATCCTATTCAAATTGTTGGTGTCGATATTGTACGTGAAGAGGATGGGTTAGCTAAGAGTTCTAGAAATGTATACTTAACTCAAGAAGAACGAAAAGAAGCTATTCATTTAAATAAAAGTTTGCAAATTGCACGTGATTTATATGAAAAAGGTGAGAGACAAAGTTGTGTCATCATTCAAAGTATTACTTCTTATTTAAACAACAATACTAGTGGACACGTTGATGAAGTAGCTATCTACAGTTATCCAGAATTAGTTGAACAGAAATGGATGAGCGGACAAGTTTTTATTTCATTAGCAGTTAAATTTTCAAAAGCACGTTTGATAGATAATATGATTATTGGAGAGGGCAAATAATGATAAGAACGATGATTAATTCTAAGATTCATAGAGCGAGGGTCACGGAGTCAAACTTAAATTATGTAGGTAGTATTACGATAGATTCGAATATCTTAGATGCGGTGGATATTTTACCTAATGAAAAGGTCGCTATTGTGAATAATAATAATGGTGCCAGATTTGAAACATATGTTATTGCTGGAGAACGTGGAAGCGGTAAAATTTGTCTAAATGGTGCAGCTTCTCGTTTAGTAGAAGTGGGTGATATCGTCATTATAATGACTTATGCACAATTAAATGAAAAAGAAGTTAAAAATCATTCACCCAAAGTAGCAGTTATGAATGAGTACAATGAAATTATAGAAATGATACATGAGAAAGAGAACTCGATTGTGCCATAAAAAAGCAATACCTAAAACTTAAAGATATATGAAAGATTATTGCTGAGTTACTAATGAGTAGCTCGGCAATTTTTATATTAAAAACTAGGATAACACTAATATTATTATATAAATATAAAATTATATAGATAACAATATAAATATGGTATATAATCTAAAATATCTTAATAGTGGAGGTCCAAACATCTATGAATTGTCCCAAATGTGGCCAGAATATTCAACCAGAAGACGTCTTTTGCGGTAACTGTGGTACTAAGCTTCAATCTGTTACTACAGAAACTACTGGGATAACATCATCAGAAACTACAAATAAAGAGACATTAGATAAACGAACTAAAGAAACTAAGGAGCATGTACAATCAACACTTACGGATGTTAATCATCATCAAAATATTAATCAATCTGTAGTCAATCAAAATGATACACATCATCCTGTTAATCAAACATTTGAACAGGCACGTACAAATGAGAAAGATTTTCTTAATGAATTAAAAGAATTTTTTATTAATGCTTTTAAACGACCAGATCAAGTTATTAAAGATAATCAAACATTTAGTTTTAGAATACTGATTACTCTTATTGTTGCAGGACTACTGTTGATAAGTTTATTTACTACTATGCTTATTCCGAGTCAAGTAGGTTTATTTGAAATACAAAAAGAAGATATCTTACTTAGATTTGTTTTAAGTTTAGCTATTATCTTAGCAATTCATATTGGAATTACATATGCGGTGGTAAGATTAACAGTTATTCCTGAAATCAAGTTCAATAAATTATTATCAGATTATGTAATCATCAATACGTTTACAGTAGCTTTATTAATTTTCTCAGGAATAATTTTTGCATTAAATTCATATAAATTTGCGGCACTTATTTTTATTGTTATGTATCTATTTTTTACAATATCACCCGCGTATATCCTCGGGAAATATAGTTCATTGTATGAAACTAGAATTTCAGGTGTTTACGGCGTGATTATTTTGATATTTGCTTTAGCCATCATAGCTTTAATCTTTGGGGAAAACGTGATTGAAAGTGTAGTAATGCAAGACTTAAGTAGATTGTTCGGAAGAGTGATTTAATTGAGATTTTGTAAATATTGTGGAAACCCATTAAATCCCAATCATAAAGTATGTACACGTTGTGGTAAACCTACAGGATACTCTGAACAGTCTATGTCTAGAAATGATGTACGTCTACCTTATCCCCCAGGGCGTTATAGTGATGCTTATCAATTTAAGAAACCGAATAAACCATTAATTATTATTTCAATTTTAGTAGCAGTCATCGCCATTACTTTAATAAGTGTGTTCATATTTTTAAAGCATCAACTGTCTCCAGAACAAAGTGTGGATCAAATTTCAGATGCACTTAAGAAAGAAGACCATCGTCAACTTTCTAAATTACTCACTTCTGATGGAAAGAAGCTTAATGATAATCAAGCACATGCATATCTTCGATTTTTAAAAAATGAAGGAAAATTAAATGAACTTTCTCAAGATTTAAAAGATAGTCTGAAAAATTTGAAGACGTCTAAAGCTAAGACGCATACAATAAGTATCAATCAATTAGCAATTATTAAAATAGAGAAAAATGGTAAACGTTTTGGAGTGTTTGACCATTACACGTTTAATATTCCTAAATATTCTATAGCAATGTATTCACATGATGATGGGAAAATTAATTATGATTACAATGGTCAAACTCATACTATCAATTTAAAAAAGGATGAATCCGTTGAAGTAGGCACATTTCCACTTGGTAATTATCAACTCGATGCCAAAAAACAAGTTGGTAATCAAACATTCAAGGGTAATATAACTATTTTAATGACACCAGCACGTTCTATCGTTAAGGAGAATTTTAAAGAAAAACGCTTTATGATTAAGCCTAATCATACTTATAAAGTAAATGATATTAAGTTGTTTATTAATAATAAAGTTGATGAACGTTTCGATGAAAATAAAGTATATGGACCATACAATTCAAATGATAATATTATGGTTCATTTAGAGGGAAAAATTGGAAAACATACAGTTAAGACAAATAGTGAACGTGTAGGATTGCCGGAAGGAACTGAAGAGTATAAGACAATCGAACTATCTTTTAATAGTGAAGAAATCAATAAATACGAAGATGAATCTAATGAGTCTGATGACTCTAGTGGCTCTGATAAAGATGACAAAGAAAAGAAAGATAGGGACGATGGCGACAAAGGTACATCTGAAGATCATAAAAGTAAAGAAGATGAGGATAAAGAAGATAAAGAAGATAATACTGAGAAAAGAGTGAAGGCTGACTTAACGCAAACAGAAGCGATAAATATCATTAAGAAGTATGAAAATGATAAATTTGAAAGTAAAGATTATTCTTTTGAGCTGCAACCCTACCAAAGTAGCGGTGAAAATATCGTAAAGGTAAAGAATAATAAAGGGAAACTTGTTTATACATACCGTATTAACACTCCAATTAAATTTATATATAAAACAGACTCTGACAACAACTACATTTCATCAGGAGTCTATGAAGGAATTTAATTACTAAAATAATTTTTAAAAGATGAGCTTTAGGAAGCTTGGGCATAAAATTGTCTTAACTTCCTAAAGCTTTTTTATTTATTGAGGTATAATTGGGATAATTAATTGAGAATCATAGTTAGCACCAGTATGAATATAGTGATGTCCTTTATTAACTGTTTCATGATGTTCATAACGTGTACTTAAACCAGGAGAGCTAGTGCCTTTAATAATTTCATTTCCTTTTATAACTACAACGAGCGTTTCACCTTGTTTAAAGTAAGTACTTGAAGGTAAAATTTCTATTTCAATTGGTACAATCTCGCCTTTTTTCAATTTTAATTCTTGTTCGTGTTTATGCCATGGTTGTATAATAGTAGATTTTTCATCATCTAATTTACGGTGAGATACTCTTAACCAACCTGTAGCAACTTGTCCTTGTTCAATATGGTTGAAGTCAGGGAAATTAACTTCATTACCTTGTCTATCTAATTTTTTAATACCTGCGAATATCTCCATATCATCTGCTTCGTTAGAAGAAACCCATAGTTTTAAATTCATATTTCCAGTTAACTCTGTATCTTCAGAAAATGTATATGTGAAACGTAGTGACTCATTATCTTTTTCAGAGTGATAGTGTGAAACATGAGTTTGTTTTGGTTTATCTAAATTGAGGGAATGATTCTCTCCGTCTAGATATAGAGCTGTATATTGTGTATTAGGTATAGGGAAATCAGATGCTTCACGATAATGTCCTTGATAGAACTTCTCACGGACTTCATAAGTCACAGTTGGGGTATCTTTCCAATCGTTGTCCTCTTTTTTAAGGTAATAATCAAAGAATAACTTTTGCTTCTCTAAATTTTCACGCGCATAATAGCTTTCCCACTCTTTTCGACCATGAACATATAACCATTTATTAACTGAGCTTGCTTGTTTAAAGCCTTCAAATGTACCACGATTGTGTAAACCTTGTGTAGACCAACTGGCACAAGTAAATAACGGAATTCGAATTTGAGGAAGAGGTACTTGATGTGCTTTCCAATAGCTATCAAAAAGTGTGTGATCTTTTTGAGCTTGAATTAAACCTTCAATATTTGGATTATTTGGCCATCTAGCGAAAATGCCTTTAATCCAAAAACGGAAAAATCCTGTATCAGGAATTCCGCCATGAAAAGCGACCTCTCTATACATATCATTTAATCCTTCCCAAGGAATCATAGCTTTTAAGTGAGGAGGATTGAGGGAGGCTACCCACCATTGAGTCACTGCTAAATAAGAGACTCCATTCGTTCCAACATTACCGTTGGACCATTCTTGTTGTGACGCCCATTCAATGACTTCATAATAATCTTTAGCTTCACGTTTTGACCAAGGTGATAGAATGCCATTTGAACCTGAACTACCTCTCAGTGCTACTTTGACTACTACATACTCATTTGGTACCCAAAATCCAGGATCAGGGGATTCCTCAGGTGTAAAACTAGATGTTGCTATATTACCTAAGGTAGGCCATTTTGCCCCCATGTTAGTGATTTTAGGTTTGTTATCTTTACCATATGTGTCTGCTGACATGACAACTGGAAAACGACCTTCCTTATTAGGTCTAAAAATATTTAAATATAGAGTTTCACCGTCTTTCATGATAACTTCTACATCTTTTTCCATTATCATCTCTTGATTACCATATTGGACGCTATCTACAACGATATAATTGAGCCCTTTATGAACATCATTAACATCAGTTACATTTAATTCTGGATTACCTAATAAATGATTCATTAATGTGACCTCCTTTTATTGAGAATGGTTTTCAATACACTTTCATCTTACTAAGCGTGTTTATAATTAACAATAATCATTTTCTTAAGTTTGTCTAAAACCCAACAGAATGCTTATAATTGTGGAAAGAGATAAAAAGAAGGTGACAAGATGTCTCATGATAGAAGAGTAAGAAAAACACAAACTGCAATTAAAGATGCCCTCATTACATTATTAGAAAAGAAGCGTTTTGAAGAAATTACAATTCAAGAAATATCTGATTTAGCAGACGTAAATAGAAGTACATTTTATACTCACTTTATAGATAAATATGACTTATTAGATAAGATGGAAAATGAGAAAATTGATGAAATTAGAAGTTTTCTCGAGAGTAGTAAGAATGATGACGAACTGAAAATTTCAGAAAGCCAGTTAAGAGAGACAATGGATTTTGTGATTAATAGTATAGGAGAACATCTAGATTTCTATAAACTTATGTTTAACTTAGGTAAAGAGTCCAATTTACATGAAAAATTATACGAACTATTAACTGGGCACTTGAATCATGTAGTTAACGATAATGATAAAATCGGAGATATTCCATTTCCGTATTTTATGAGTTATGTCTCAGGCGCTGGTTTATCTTTAATACGTCATTGGGTTGAGGATGAAAATAGAATTTCAAAAGAGGAATTGATTCAACATTTTTATGAAATCGTTAATAATGGTCCAGCAACACTTATAAGACGAGAAAAGGGAATTTAATATAATATAGATAAAAAGTGACACATCTCTACATTGTGAAGTTTGTAAGAGATGTGCCACTTTTTTAATTTGCATGAATATGATTAATTCATTTGAGAATAATCTTGGCCGTTAAGCATCCAACGCACACCATATTTATCGGTAAAAGTTCCCATTTTACCGCCCCAGAATTGCTCTTCTAATGGCATTTCAATGTTGATAGATTCGTGATCTTTAATTTTATTGTAGAAATTCTCAACACGTTCAGTATCTGTTTTATCATTAGTATCAAAATCAATTAATAAAGAAATACCATTATTTATATTATCTACACGTCCAAAAGAATCAGAACATAAGATTTTAACACCTAAAATCTCAAATTCTGCATGCATCGTTGCTTCTTCACCTTGTTCTTTTGTTAAACCAAAATTTTCAGCTTGTTCTTCGCCTACTGCTAATCTGTTTACATTAGTTGCTCCAAAGACGTCTTCATAGTATTCAAGTGCATCTTTTGCTTTATCAAATGATAAATATGGATGTAATTGTGTCATATATTTTAACCCCTTTTTATGAAATATCTTTCTAACGCAATCTTACTATATAATTTTAATAATTCTAATATTATGATTATATAAAAGTGTCGTCTATATTTGACATTTCTAATATTGTCATATATATTTGACATTAACAAAGGATATTGAGGAGTGAAACGAGATGAGTAATTTTAATGATTTGATGCTTAATTGGATCACAAGTACCTCTACAAAAAAGGATGAAAGAGAAAAGTCAGAACTTAACCAAAAACTAGCAAACATGTTTGCTATTAACTATTTGGTTACAGTTCTAACAATTGTATTCTTTACAATTATTGATATGTATCATCATACAATTACAATGCATACGATAGTGTTATTTGCCGTATTCTTTATATTTAATATTATACTTATCATTAACTTTGGTAAGAATAAACATTTTGAGGAAGTCGCATATTCACCCAAAGAATATAAGAAATTAATAAGAAGATATGGTATCTTGAGTGTTGTATTTATGGTTTATTTTGGTGTTTGCATGACTCTCATCGGTGTGATAATAGATTATTTATGGAATGATCCTATTGATTGGAGCGGCCATTTACTGAATGGACTTATTTCAGGAGTAATATTTGGTGGCTTTATGTTTTGCGTCTATTTAGTTAAGCTTAAAAAGGAATACTAGTTTGTTAAAAAATAAACATGAACACAAGTATAGTTGATTAAAAAAGTAAATTGTTTTAGTAATTATTACTTTGATGATAGACAACCTCTCTTTATACATCATGTTATTATATAATAAAGTTAATATATAATAAAAATGTGTGTTAAAGGGAGGTTTTATTATGATTGAAGCGGATAAAATTTTGGCAAAAATGAAAAACCAGAAGATTAATTACGATAGAGTACTAAGAAAAATGATATCTCAGTGGCAACGTGATGGGGAACGCCCACGTATCTTATTACATAGTTGTTGTGCACCATGTAGCACATATACTCTAGAATTTTTAACTCAATATGCTGATATTGCAATTTACTTTGCGAACCCAAATATTCATCCTAAGAATGAATATCTAAGACGTGCTAAAGTTCAAGAACAATTTGTTAAAGATTTCAATAGTAAAACAAATAGCAATGTCGAATACATTGAAGCAGAATATAAACCACATGAATTTATGAAGATGGCTAAAGAGAAAGGGCTAACTGATGAGCCAGAGGGTGGATTGAGATGTTCAGCATGCTTTGAAATGCGATTAGAAATTGTAGCTCAAGCAGCTGTTGAATATGGTTACGACTATTTTGGAAGTGCCATAACACTCTCTCCAAAGAAAAACGCACAACTTATTAATGAACTAGGAATGGATGTTCAAAATATTTATAATGTTAAATATTTGCCTAGTGATTTTAAAAAGAATAAAGGGTACGAACGTTCAATTGAAATGTGCAAAGACTATCATATTTTTAGGCAATGCTATTGTGGTTGCGTCTTTGCTGCAATGAGACAGGGTATTGATTTTAAACAAATTAATAAAGAAGCAAAGGCATTTTTACAACAATTTTAATTAATATAAAATCCCAAATGTACAGATAATATTTAAGACAATACTATCTTATTACATTTGGGATAATTTTTTTAAAACTATATCATTCTGTGTATAAATCTAAAAATCGCTAAGCCTGCTATTGCAATCATCGAGATAAGTGAGAATATCTTAAACTTTCTACTTTCCGTCTTTGTTTCTGATTCTCCTGATTCCATCATTTCACGCAGTTCACGTTCAATATCTAAATCGAGGTCTGTTTTACGGTAACCATTCAAACCTATTCTGTCATCATTAGATTGATGATTGGGCTTTTCAGAAATCGTTTGTTGGTTAGTTTGAGATGTTGTCTCTTTCTTCTCATCACTCATATTGTTGCCTCCTAAATTCTTGAAACATATACCTTTCTTTAGTATAAATCGTAAATATTATAAGTAAAGAAATTTCAGGAGTATTAACTAAACGTTCATTTTTTTGAAATATTTTAAAGCGTTATAATCATTTAAAGTTTATGCGTCTAAACCAATAATATCGCTTACGTTTTGATATCCATTTTCAGATAAATATTTAGCAATGTCTTTATTCATTGACTTAGTTAAACCTGGACCTTCAATGACTAAAGAAGAATAAATTTGTAATAAAGAAGCACCATTTCTTAACATTTTAATTGCGTCTTCAGAGCTAAAGATTCCACCAGTTCCGATAATTAAGAATTTACCTTTAGTTTGTTGATACGCGTATTTAACGAGTTTTAAATTACGTTCGAATAAAGGTTTACCACTTAATCCGCCTTCTTCAGTTTTATTCTTAGAAATTAAACCGTCACGTTGACGAGTCGTGTTAGCTAGTATAACGCCATCAAAAGTCTTAGTTATGGAAGGTAAGATGTTTTTGAATCCTTCAAGTTCCATATCTGAAGTTAATTTCAAGAATATAGGTACGTTGATATCATTTTCAGATTTAAAAGTAGTGAGCGCTTCGCAAAGCATCGTGAATTCATCTTTATCATGGAAATTCTGTAAATTCTCAGTGTTAGGTGAGCTGATATTAACTGTGAAGAATGTCACGTCATTCTTAAATGTATCGATAACTTTTATATAATCTTGATAACGGTCTTCGTAAGACGTCTTCTTATTAACACCCACATTTAAACCTACTGGGATCGTATAGGCATGACGGCGTAAATGACTAAGTGCTTTATTCATCCCTATATTATTGAAGCCCATACGATTAATTAACGCGTCATCTTCAATTAAGCGATACATACGTGGTTTAGGATTCCCTGGTTGCGGTTTAGGGGTAATACCACCTAATTCTATGGCTCCAAAACCAACATGCTCTAATGCTTTAGGTACTTCACAAGATTTATCGAATCCTGCAGCGAGACCAATGGGATTATTAAATTTGATGCCATGAATGGTTTTAGAGAGTGATGGGTGATTGTAATTAAAAATTTTGTCCATGATAGGATAAATTTTCGGAACTCTTTGTACCATTTTCAATGCATCAATGGTAAGACCATGTGCTTTTTCAGGATCTAATTTAAATAATAAAGGTTTAACTAATTTATACATGTTAACGCTCCTATTTCATTATATTTGAGGCTTACTATCCTCAATTTAATATATTTGAAATACATTCCTTTAATAGACTAGCATTTTAATAAAAATTTTCATAGCTAAATTAGTGAAAGTTGAAAATTTGACTTAATTCTTAGGTCAGTTTTATTTCATATATACCGATTACTTTTAAAAGATTAATTATAATGAGAGTTGGCAATATAATAAGGTATAACGACAAACTTCTTAAGAAGGTGAAAGTATGAAAGCAGAATGGAAAGAGAAACTCCCCATAGACAGAGTAAAAGATATCTCACCAGTAAGTGGTGGTGATGTTAATGAAGCATTCAAAGTTACAACTACTGAGGATGATATCTCCTTTTTACTTGTTCAGCGTAATCGTCCAGAATCATTCTATGCGGCTGAAATAGCTGGCTTAAATGAATTTGAGAATGCAGGTATCACAGCACCACGTGTGATTGCTAGTGGTGAAATTAACGGAGATGCTTATCTTATTTTGAGCTATTTAGAAGAAGGTGGAAGTGGAAGTCAAAGAGAGCTCGGTCAGCTTGTAGCTAAGATGCATAGTCAACAACAAAAAGAGGGTAAATTTGGTTTCAGTTTACCACATGAAGGCGGAGATATTTCATTTGATAATTCATGGACTAATAGCTGGAAAGAACTTTTCATAGAAAGAAGAATGGATCATTTAAGAGATGAATTGATGCGTAAAGAGTTGTGGAATGAAGAAGATAATAAAGTCTATGAAGAAGTAAGAACTGTGATGGTAAATGAACTTGATAGTCATGAAAGTAAGTCATCTTTATTACATGGTGATTTATGGGGCGGTAACTATATGTTTTTAACTGATGGTAGCCCTGCACTATTTGATCCTGCACCATTATATGGTGACAGAGAATTCGATTTAGGTATTACGACGGTTTTTGGTGGATTTACTCAAGATTTTTATGAGGAATATGAAAAGCATTTTCCTTTAGCCAAAGGTGCACAAAAAAGATTAGAATTTTATCGATTATACTTATTGATGGTTCATTTAGTTAAATTCGGTAATATGTACGCAGGTAGTGTTAATCGCTCAATGGATACAATTTTAAAATAAAAAGATTCCCCACACAGGCTCTAATGATGATATATATGAGCGCTTGTGTGGGGTGATTTTATATCTTAATAAATTAAAGTTCCATTTTATCTAATAATGATTTGCCATTGTCATAAAGCATATGAATTTTTGAATCAATTGTAATTAAATCTGTAGATTCAAATTCATTCGCTAACATTGAGACTACTTGGTCCGTTGTGTATGGTGCATCAGAACCATATACAATTTTATTTTTATCAACCATTTCTAATAGAGTAGGTAATTGATATGGTAAAACCTTACCGGCCAAATCGAAGTAAAGTTCTTTCATTACTTGTTCTAAATCATCAGGTTGCTTCTCTGATCCAAACATCTTGTTGCCCATCGCTACGCGTTGTGCGATTATAGGGAGTAAAGCACCACAATGAGGTACAATCCACTTAATATTCGGATACTTACTAAATACATTCTTTTGACTCATATAAATAATTGTACGAGTTGTATCAAAGATAAATTCCATAAGTGGCGGAGGTACTTCTTCGCTCATCGCTTTAATAGCTGGCTTAGGTTCATTAGGATGAATGGCTACAGTTGCTTGACGTTCATTTAATCTTTCAAATATCGGTGCTAAACGCTCATCACCTAAATATACGCCACGTGCATTCGTTGGTAACGTGAACCCTAACGCATGCTGTTCATCTAATGCTTTATCTATAAATTGAACACTCTGATTGACTAAGGGCAAGGGTAATGTTGCGAAGAAACCAATACGTTCGCTATGTTCCTGCACGATATTTGAAGCATAGTCGTTCACTTCTTCAGCAAGTTTTAACATCTCGTCATCAGGTGCAACGCTAATGTGCGGGCTTGAAATCGATAATACGCCATATTCAATATCTTGCTTCTTCATTAATTCTAAATATGATTCTACTGAAAATGGGGGCGTCTTAACGCCGTCACCTTCACCATTAAAATAGTCATCAAGAAATTGGCTATAACCAGGTGAAATGTAATGTGCATGTAAATCTATCTTCTTCATTGAGCAAACTTCCTTTATAGAAATAAGTGATTTTAAATATTTTGTATAATGTTGCGATATTTTAAAACTAGGCAGCAGTTCTGCATATAAGAGTAAACGTTACTTATTTATTTTGAGTTTGGTTTATAACTCTAATGTTTCTCTTCTTCATCATCATCTTTCTCAGTTAACCATTTATCTAATTGGCGATAGTATTTATTAACTTCATCAGGTCTATCTATACCTGGTAAGTCATGGTTAACATCATACCCTAGTTCATTGAGCGCATATGATAAACAAGCATAACTTTCTCGGTATTCACTAAATTCTGAGTTAGGTAAATTAATAGTCGTTGGAATGACAGGAGTTAATTTATCTTTTTCATAAATACAACTTAAATTAGAAATATACCAAACGTCATCATTGTCTTTATCAAGACAGTAGATAATTTTAGTGTCTGAATCCAATTGCATTTCTACGTTTTTAATATCTACTCGAAACTGGATTGTTGCTTGCATAATTGCTACAGCACGATGGTTATTAATCCACATTTGTGTATTATAAATTTGATGTGGCGCGTATCGATTCATTGCTTCAGAGGAGGATACAAATTCTTCTCCAGTACCATTAAACCAAGAAATGTTCACATGTGAGTCTTTAGCGAAACAAGTTCTCATGCTATCCCATAAGGCATTATCGCGACAAAAACGTTCGAATTGAATTAATTCTAAAATATTTTCTTTATCTAACAAAGTTTCTTGAGTATAAGGTTTATTTCTTTCAAATAACATTTAATAAACTCCCTTTAATACTTTAAGCTAAGATTAGTTCCAAATTTTGAGTAATACTTCTGCGAATCCTTCAGGCTTTTGTATATAACCTAAGTGACCACCAGGGATATCTACAATATTAATTCCCGTTTCATCTTTAATATAGAAGTTAACTTCTTGAGGGAAAGAACCTTTGGAATCAGTCCCATTAAGTAATGTGATGATATCTTTATGATGATTTAAATCTTCTAAAGAGATATCAGATTCTGTGTATTGGCGAATTTCATATTTAAACCAACCTAACATTTCTTCAAAACGTTTTTTACTCTCTGCATCATCTTCTGCTTGAGCAGGTTTAGACATTGATTGTGCATCAATAGAACTAATATTTAATGTTTCACCGAAAAGTTTCATAGCTTGAGGCATGCCTTCATTCACAGCAATATCAATAATTTCAGCATTCTTATCTTGCCAATATTTAGCATTCGGTAAGAATGTATTAATCGGTGGTTCATGAAATGCAATTTGCTTCACAACATCAGGATGTTCTTTTAGGACATGCATTGCAACGATAGCACCTGAACTTGAGCCTAAAACATATACGGGTTCGTCACTTAATGACTTAGCTAATTCAGCAATATCTTGTGCATCACGTTTCACGCGATAACGACTCTCTGGGTTAGATACTTCCTCTGGTAATGATTCAGTTAATTCACTTTGTCCATATCCTCGACGATCTACAGCTACAACTGTAAATTTTTCTTGTAATTGTTTAGCTAGTGGCATGTAGATATCACCAGTTCCATTCGCACCAGGGATTAAAATAAGAAGTGGTCCATTGCCAACTTTATGATAACGTAATTTTGCGCCTTGCAATTCTAATGTTTCCATCATTGAAACCTCCATTTAAATATTTTTCGTATTAAAGAAAAGACACACTTATATATTTCGTGTAAGTGTTACTCAAGACCTAATAATTTAGCTCCGTTTTTATAGCTGATTTTTTCTTTTTCCTCTTCAGTTAAATCTAATTCGTCTAAGAATGTACCCAATTTTTCAGGTTCAACATAAGGGTAATCTGCTGAATATAAAATTCTGTCGACGCCAACTTCTGCTTTTACTAGATCAAATTGTGGTTTAGTTAACATTCCACTTGGCGTAATATAGAAGTTATTTTTGAAATAATAACTAATAGGATGTTCTAGATGGTCAGCAAATAAAATATCATCCATACGTTCTAAGAAGAATGGAACAAATTCGCCCCAGTGACCGATGATCATGTTGAGGTTAGGGTGACGGTCAAATACACCTGATAGCACAAGGTGAATGGCATGAATACCTACATCTACGTGCCAACCATAACCGAAGCAAGCAAATGTAGCTGCTGTTACGTCTGAGTAGTTACCTTTGTAATAAGCTTGGTAAACATCGCTTTGAACTGGAGAAGGGTGTAAATAAATAGGAACATTTAACTCTTCAGCTACAGCAAAGATGCCATCATATTCATCTTGATCTAGGAAGCCACTCTTAGGATGTCCCATAATTAATGCGCCTTTAAAACCTAATTCTTTTACACATCGTTTAAATTCTTCTTCTGCTGCTTTAGGTTCATTAATTGGTAATGTAGCAAATCCTACAAATCGATCTGGGTGTTCATTGATATATTGTGCTAACGTATCATTTGCTTGTTTACATAATTCAATTGCGCGTTCGCCTTCAAGATTGGAAGGGGCGCCATTTCCATAAGATAATACTTGCATTTCAACGTCATGTTTATCCATGAATTGAATACGTGCATCGTGATGTTTGATTTCATCTGCATCAGTAAAACCAGATTTTTCTTCAAGGCCTTTTAACATCGTTTGCATAGGTACACCTTTAGGATCAGATGTCATATGTTTCATTGTTTCTTTTTGTATATCCTCAACAACATAATGTTCTTCAAAGTTTATACTTTTCATTGTGTATTTCCTCCCTAAGATAATAAATATCTTAATAACTAATTATATATGTGTAATTTTCATTGATTTCATTGAAAATTTTTCCCGTTAAACATGAGGCCAAACTTGTTAATGATTTACCACGGCATTGTGCCATTACCATCAATAAATGTTCCTGTAGGACCATTTTTATCAATAGTAGCAAGTTTTATGATAGGTTTTACACCTTCTGAAGCAGGTTTAGAGTTGTTACTGAAATCACCAACTAAATCAGTATTAGTAGAACCTGGATCTGCTGCATTAATTTGAATGTGTGGTAAGCCTTTAGCATACTGTACAGTCATCATTGTGACCGCTGATTTAGAAGAACAATACGCAAGTGAATTAACTTGCGATTCAGCAGTATCTGGGTTTGTAACCATTCCAAATGAACCCAATCCGCTACTCACATTTACAACTACAGGCTGCTCTGATTTCTCTAATAATGGAATAAAGGTATTCATCATGCGTACGATACCAAAAACATTTGTGTTATATACCTTTTCGACGTCTTTAGCAGTAAAATCAGCGACTTTAGCGAATCCTCCTGAAATACCGGCATTGTTTATAAGTACATCAACACGGCCTTCTTTATTTGAAATAGTTTCAAAGGCTTGTTGAACTGATTTATCATCACTTACATCTAGTTGAACATAGTCGACGCCTAATTCTTTTGAAGCTTGTTGACCACGTTCTTCATTTCTAGATCCTATATAAACCTTGTAGCCTTTCGCTTTTAATTCTTTAGCTGTCTCATAACCTAAACCTTTATTTCCACCAGTAATTAACGTAACTTTTTCCATTCATGAACACCTCAATTAATTTAAATATAGTTTTATTAAGTTATCTCTTATTTCATTATTTGAAAGTTGTCTTTTATTTTTTTGAATTTCATAAGCTTTAGTAGAAAGTGATTTTAATAACATATCAGTTTTGAATATGGCCCAAGAATCATCCTCGCCATCTTTAAATAAATCATAGTAAAAATTAAATAAATCAGAGAAAAATTGGCTTTGATGAAATTGAGACTTACTATTACTTTCCTCAATACAGTTTAATAAATCACTATTTTCATATTTAAATGTCAAAAAAACATCTAGGGAGTGTTCCATCTTCTCTTCTTTAGAATTAGATGAAGCAGCTACATCATTCATTTTTTGAATAATTTCATCGAAATCATGCTCGATAATGTGATAACACAAATCGCTTTTATCCTTAAAATGCCGATAAAGTGTTCCCATACCGATACCAAGTTCTTTAGAAATTCTATTCATACTGATTGTCTCAACGCCGTATTGTTTAAATAGTTCGATCGCTTTATTCTCGATACGTTGACGGTTTAGAAGAGCATCTTTACGCAATGTATTCACCTACTTAATGAGCTAATGTTGACAAACGGATAATGCTCCGTTTATTATAAATCTCACTTACTTAGAATTCAAATATAATGCTAATTAAAAAATAAGATGAAAGTGGGACACTATAATATGTCACTAAATAAAGAGCAAAGACGTATCACTGCTATAGAATTACGAGAACATTTCCATAATTCAACTTTAAATATTGAAGACATAGCAAATAAAATGAGTATTTCGGTTGAAGAAGTGGAAAAGGTATTAAACATGAATGCTCCTAGCGGTTTCTTTGGTAATCAGTTACAAAGATTTATCCATCGCGTTTGGGATGTTCGTGACATTATAAATTCAAATATTAAAGAAAATGGTCAAACACCTGAAGAATATACTTATTTAAAAGGCGAAAAAGAAGATTATTGGTTCTTACAATAGGAGAGATAAACATGAGTAAAAGTATATTAGTCATTGGTTCAACTGGTAAACAAGGAAATGCTGTTGTTAAACAATTATTGGAAGATGGTTGGCATGTGCGTGCGTTTACTAGAAATAAAAATAATGAAAAATTAACATCAATTCATAATGATCGATTAGAGATTTTTGAGGGCGATTTGAGTGATAGAGAAAGCTTGACTCAAGCGATGGCTGACCAATATGGAGTATATAGCGTTCAGCCTATTATTCCAGACCATGTTGAAGAGGAATTAAAGCAAGGTAAACATATTATCGAAACTGCTGAAGAACAAGGAGTTAAGTATGTCGTTTATAGCACAGCGGGTGGTGTTAATCGTGATAGAACAGGTCCTCACTTTGAAGCATTAGCACAATTAGAAAATAAGATAAAAGCATCTCGTTTAGATTTTACAATTATTAAACCATCGTTTTTTATGGATAACTTCTTAAGAATCACTAAAGTTTCAGATGGAGAAATTAAAATCCCAGAATTTATTAATCCTGAAGTGAAATTTTCAATGATTTCTTCTATCGATATTGCTAAAATTGCGTCAGCACTTTTCAAAGATCCTAAAACATATAATCATCAAGATATAGAAATTGCTACTGATGAGCTGACTCTAAATGAAGTAGTCAAAACTTTTGCAACCGTAACAGGTAAACCAACTGAAATTGAAGGCGAATTTACGAGTGGCACTGCTGAAAGAAGTTGGCTTGAAAATAAAGGTTATGTTATAGATTTTGTACAAATGGAACGTCTTAATCCCACGCGCTTAACACTTGATGAATGGATTGCTCAAGCGGCATTTTAAACTTGAAATCGTCTAATTATAAATGAGAGGTGACATGTACGATGCATTCAATGTGGTTTAATCTAAATGTAAAAGATTTAGATCGTAGCGAACAGTTCTTTAAGTCTCTAGGATTTGAAATTAATAAAAATCCAGAAATGCTAGATAAAATGTTAGGTATTACAATTGGACAAACGATTGTGATATTGATAGAAAATAATCACTTCGAGTCTGTATCACATCAAGATGTCGATTCAAGCCCTAATGAAGTGATGGTTTCGTTAGGTGTTAAAGAAAATAAAGACGTTGATGAATTATTAGCGAAAGTGGAACCTGCTGGTGGAACAATTATTGAAAAACCAGGTGTAAGACAAGGGTATTATGGAGCAATGTTTAAAGATCCTGATGGGCATAAGTTTAATTTTCTTGTTTGTTAAATAAGCGTGAAAAATATATAAATAGGCACCGTGTATTCTCATTCAGTACATGGTGCCTTTTACTATATCTTTTGGTTTGATTTTAAAAAATGAAAACTTCTCACAATTTGTGAGGAATTGACGTGATTATGAAGAAAAATATCAACTTTCATCAGATACATATTGAAGTTGTACGATTTACCATAAAACGGTGAATATTAATGAAATTGTTCAATTTGTTATAAATGTTTATAATAAAGGAATTATTAGAAGTATTGGAAAAGATAAAAAAGACAAATTATTCTAGTATTTGATTGTTTTTGATTGTTTGGGGTATTATATAACTTATAAGAATAAATGATTTGATTTTGAGAAAAATTGTTTATTAGATTAAAAAGGGGTATCTAATTTTACATATCGATTTCAGTCATAAATATACTCCATGAAATGGAGAAGGAAAGGTTATGGCAGATAAACTGCAAAGAGAATTAAGCAATAGGCATATCCAATTAATTGCAATTGGTGGTGCTATTGGTACAGGATTATTCCTGGGCGCAGGTGCTTCTATTCATTTAGCAGGACCATCCATATTACTTACTTATATTATAGTAGGTTTTATATTATTTATGTTTATGAGAGCGATGGGAGAATTGCTCTTATCGAACTTAGGTTTCAAGTCATTTGGTGACATTGCCCATCATCACATAGGTTCAATGGCAGGATTTATGGTTGGTTGGACTTATTGGTTAACTTGGATTATTTCAGGTATGGCGGAAGTTACCGCTGTAGCCAAATACGTCGACTTCTGGTATCCAGACATGCCTAACTGGATTACTGCAGCAGCTACAATATTAGTATTAGTAGCATTGAATTTATTTAGTGCCAAATTATTTGGTGAACTTGAATTTTGGTTATCTATTATAAAAGTTATTACAATTTTAGCTTTAATTATTGTTGGTATTGTAATGGTAATCTTTGCTATGAAGACGGATTACGGTCCAGCGACGGTAACTAATATTTGGAAAGAAGGCGGCTTCTTCCCAAATGGTGCCTCAGGATTCTTTATGTCATTCCAAATGGCAATATTCTCATTTATTGGTATTGAATTGATAGGTATTACAGCAGGGGAAACTAAAAATCCTCATGAAACAATACCTCAAGCAATTAATAACGTACCATTCCGAATTTTAATCTTTTACATAGGTTCATTAGCAGTCATTATGTCAGTAGTTCCTTGGGACAAATTAGATCCTGCAGAAAGTCCTTATGTTAAATTATTCGGATTAATAGGAATTCCTTTTGCTGCTGGTATTATTAACTTTGTTGTACTAACAGCAGCGGCTTCATCATGTAACAGTGGTATATTTGCGAATAGCCGTACAATGTTTGGCTTAGCTGGAAGAAATCAAGGTCCACCGTTTTTACATAAAACAAACAAAAATGGCGTTCCTTACAATGCAATTTTAGTTACTTGTGGATTATTAGGCATTGCAGTAATATTAAATGCGATTTTTAAAGATGCTACTAAAGTATTCGTTCAAATCACTACTTTCTCTACTGTGTTGAATATTTCAATTTGGGCAGTTATTATGGTAGCTTATATTGGATACTTAAAGCACAATCCTGAGCAACATAAAGAAAGTAATTATAGAATGCCTGGTGGTAAATACACGGCTTATGGTATTTTAGTATTCTTTGCTTTCATTTTTGTTATTTTACTTATTAATAGTAGTACGCGATTAGCAGTTCTATTTATTCCAGTTTGGGTTCTAGTATTATTCTTGATGTATCAAAAATACAAAAAAGAATCTCGTAAAGCTGAAATTCCAACAGAAGATGATGCAGAAACTACAGAAGAATAATAGTTAAAAACACTTCCTCTATTACAGAGGGAGTGTTTTTTATACAAAAAAATCCCTAAGAAAGAGTAAAAATAATATCTTTCTTAGGGAATCATTTATCTTAAATAATATTATCTTTAATTTTTCGATTGTCATTGATGATATATCTTAAGTTTTCTCTAAATTGTTTTGCTTCTGGAATATTCTGAATCGCATAGTCATGAAGCATATGACTTCCAATAAGTAAATTATGGCTAATTCCTTCAGAGTTTAATTTACGAGATAACTTAATTACGTCAGGATAAAGTAATTCATGTGTTCCTACTGAAAGAGTGATGTGACCGAGATTGTTAAAGTCTCCATTAATTGGAGATACTTTATAATTGTCTAACTCATCACTTTCAGCCCATATTTTAGCAAATGTTTTAAGTCCTTCTTTACCAATCATACTATCTACCTTTTCGTAATGAGGTATTTCTGGATTAGTAAATGTGGCATCAACCACTGGTGATATAGTGATAATATGACCTGGTTGAGGTAAATTAATTTCATTAAGATACTGCGCGTAGCTTAATGTGATGTTACCGCCTGCAGAATCTCCCATAATGATAATATGGTCGGATGAAGACACAGAATCTAAAAGATTACGATAAATATGAGTCATTAAATCAAATGTTGCGCGTTTGCCACTTTGAGGCACTTTAGGGTATATAGGTGCAATAACTTCTGCGTTGTAATCAGTAGCAAGTTGATCCATCATTTGATAATGCTCTTTGAATGGACCTGCGACCCAAGAACCACCATGCATATATAAAATCTTTAACTGATGTGGATCATTTTGATGATTAACATAGTACGTATGTGTACCATAATATTCTCGTATATCCACTCTATGATTAAATCTATATTTTGTAGCTTTGAAAGGTTTGCTATTTTCGATTTGAGCCATTTTAAGCATTTGATCAATCTTCTTCGGCTTAATAAAGTATTGTTTGCCACGTGAAACATGATTAAATTTTTCTTTTAAAAAGCTCTTATAACTACGTTTTTCAATTAATTTAGTATATAAGTAAGAGCCCACAATAGCAGCACCTGTTGTGGCCCCAACAGAACATACAATTTTCTTCCACATAACGTTACCTCCCTTGTGTCAATGATTGTAGTATATCTTCGAGTAAATATTAAATCATACGGTTTTCGCATAATTTGAAAATTTGTAAGATAATAGCAAAAATAATTATCTAAATTTTCTGAAAACGTGATATACTATTACTCATAGTCTTGAGACGCGTGTATGAATATCATTAAATATCCCTCTAAGTTATTGCATCTAAGAATCATTTACTTGAATCATACTTTGCGAATCAAGACTTTGTCTTTATACATAATTATTACTCAGCACATTGGGAGGTTTAAGTCATGTCAGCTATTAGAAATATCGACGGACCAAAGGATTTTATTTTTAGAGTTTTATCAGGGGTAGCAATTGGAATTGTCGCAGGACTCGTTCCAAATGCGATTTTGGGAGAGATTTTTAAATATTTAATGCAATATCAGCCTATTTTTAAAACTTTACTAGGAGTCGTGCAAGCCATCCAATTTACTGTACCGGCCCTTATCGGTGCACTTATTGCTATGAAATTTAATTTAACACCATTGGCAATTGCCGTAGTTGCTAGTGCTTCTTATGTTGGAAGTGGTGCAGCTCAATTTAAAAATGGTGTATGGATCGTCGCAGGTATAGGGGACCTTATTAATACGATGATTACAGCTGCAATTGCAGTATTATTCATATTATTAATTGAAGAACGTGTAGGAAGTATGGCCCTGATAGTCTTTCCGACAATTGTAGGCGGCCTATCAGCAACGATAGGTATTTTTACATTACCTTATGTGAGATTAATTACTACAGGTATTGGAAATATGTTGAATAGCTTTACTGAATTACAGCCTGTCCTTATGAGTATGTTGATATCTATGGTATTTAGCTTTATTATTATATCGCCATTATCAACCGTCGCAATTGCAATGGCAATTGGCCTATCAGGTATTGCAGCTGGTTCGGCATCAATAGGTATTGCTGCTACAGAAGCTGTCCTTCTTATTGGTACGAGCCAAGTGAATCGCTTAGGCATTCCTTTATCAATTTTCTTTGGTGGCGTAAAAATGATGATGCCTAATATGGTCAAATATCCTGTGATTATGGTACCAATATTTATCACAGCAGCATTATCAGGTATCGCATCAGGTATCATTGGTATTGGTGGAACAAAGGAATCAGCGGGCTTCGGATTTATAGGTATGGTAGGACCTATTAATGCTTTTAAATTTATGCATGTTGATTCAGTATGGTTAAGTCTGTTACTGATTATAGTTGCGTTTTTTGTAGTGCCGTTTTTAATTGCTTGGATTTTAGATTTATTATTACGGAAAGTAATTCATCTATATCGTAATGATATATTTAAATTTATGGGATAGAGTAGAGTCTCTTCGATGTGTGATACATTGAGGAGATTTTTTCTGTGCTAAAATAAAAGTGTAAAATTGGATGTTTATTGTAATAAAAATATAGAGGGTGAAATCATGTCGCATCACATCGACACATTACAATTAAAAGTGGCACAGTTGAGTAGAAAGACCCATGAGTTAGGTATACCTGTCATGATCATTTTTGAAGGGATACCCGCGTCTGGTAAGACACGTTTATCAAATGATTTATTACTTCAATTAGACGCGAAGTATACAAACTTTATCGCTACGAAATCTCCAGAAACATACGATTTAAGATATCAATTTTTACAAAAATATTGGAATACTCTGCCACAAAAAGGTGACATCAACATTTATTTTAGAAGCTGGTATTCACATTATCTTGATTATAAGGAAAATAATATCAAACATCATCAATATGTTAATTATGATTCATTACTTAAACAAATTAGTAATTTCGAATCAATGTTGAAGAAAGATAATTATGAAATAATTAAGTTCTTTATAGAAATAAATGAAGAGAAACGTCAAGCTCATATTCAACAAACTAAAAGTAACCCGTTGATGAGATGGAAGGTTCAAGAATATGAGGAGGTAATACCCCAAGATGTTTATTTAAATGAAATGAGACGTATCATACACAATTGTAATGATTGGCAAATCATTGATTATACGGTTAGAGAACAAGCAATAACAAACATGTATCTAAATATAATAGAAAGATTAGAATATGCGCTTGAAAAATACCAAAAACATGAAGAATATATAGATGGAGAATTTAATAGTCATTTCTCAACGTCGTTATTTAATATTGAAGAATCTAAAATTAAGAAAAAAGATTACCAACATCAAATAGTAGAATTACAAACCCGTATGAGAGAAATTCAATTTGCGTTGTACAAACGTAAAATCCCTTTAGTTTTAGTATTCGAAGGTATGGATGCTGCAGGTAAGGGTGGGAATATTAAACGTATCAGAGAAAAGTTAGATCCGACTGGTTATGAAGTTAATGGAATCAGTGCGCCTACAGATGTTGAAAAGAATCATCATTATTTATGGAGATTCGCTAAAAAAATGCCTAAATCAGGACACATCGAAATTTTTGATCGCAGTTGGTATGGAAGAATATTGGTGGAACGAGTCGAAGGATTTGCAGAGCATCATGAATGGAAACGCGCATATGATGAAATTAATCAGTTTGAGAGAATGTGGACGGATGAAGGTACCATAATTATCAAATTCTTTTTATGCTTAGATAAAGAAGAACAATTGCAACGTTTTAAAGATAGAGAACAAAATCCAAATAAGCAATGGAAAATTACAGACGAAGATTGGCGTAATAGAGAAAAATGGGATATGTATTTAGAAGCCAGTCAAGATATGATTAAGTATACGAATACGAAGTTAGCGCCATGGCATGTGATAAAAGCAGATCATAAAAAAACAAGTCGTCTCGAAGTTCTCAAAACGATTATTAAAAGATGCGAAGACGTTTTATAGATAAGAAAAAGTTGTATCAGAGGATGAATTTCAAGAATATTTCTTTGAAATTCATCTTTTTTACTTTTTTGTTGGGTCAAATTAGATTATAGAATTATTACGGTAGTGTAACAAAAATGAAATCTGTAATATTACAGACTATTTGAAAGTTGGGTCAAACCAACCTAAAAACTAATGTAAAACCACAAATACCAATGTAATTTTAAACAATTTTTAAGAAATTATATGTTACAAAGAGAAATGTTTTTGTTTCAAGATTACAAAATCAAACTTCTATTGTAATTTTTTGTAAGGAACGTGTAATATACAAACGAGATTTTTGTGGTATAGTGAATACCGTCAAAAGTTAACAAAAAACATTTTCAATGTAGCACAACGAAATCAAACACTTAGAATATAATTTACAAATTTTAATTTTAAAACATATTTGGAGGATTTTATATTATGAAAAAGACAGTTATCGCTTCATCATTAGCAGTATCTTTAGGAATTGCAGGTTATGCATTAACAGGTAACGAAGCTCACGCTTCTGAAACTACTAACGTAGATCAAGCTCACTTAGCTGATTTAGCTCAACACAACCCAGAACAATTAAACTCTAAACCAGTTCAAGCTGGTGCTTACGATATCCACTTCGTAAACAATGGTTTCCAATACAACTTCACTTCTAATGGTACTAACTGGTCATGGAACTATGCTCAAGTTGGTTCAACTACTCAATCATCAGCTGATTACACTAATTCATACAGCCAAGAAAGTTCAAACCAATCAGTAAGTTCAAACCAACAATCAAGCAATACAAGTGTTAAAGCTGTTTCAGCTCCAACTACTTCAACTCATAATTACAGCACTTCAACAACTTCATACTCAGCACCATCAAGCTCAGCTTCAACTGGTGGTTCTACTAAAGCTCAATTCTTAGCTGCTGGTGGTACTGAAGAATTATGGAACGCTATTGTAATGCCTGAATCAGGTGGTAACGTTAACGCTTCTAACGGTCAATACCATGGTTTAGGTCAAACTAACCAATCTTGGGGTTACGGTTCAGTATCTAACCAAACTAAAGGTATGATTAACTACGCTAAAGAACGTTATGGTTCAATCGGTAACGCAATTTCTTTCCGTCAATCTAACGGTTGGTGGTAAGATATAGTTTATAACTGGAAAGACAATTCGAGTTATAATCTTTGAGGATGACAATATGTCATCCTCTTTTTTTATGCAATTTTTTAGTAGTGTAGAATAACATGGCATTTGCGTTTCGCATCTGATATGAGAGGGAATATAATCGAATAACTATTTAAGGTTTTATTTGTAAATAGAAAGCTGTGAAAGTATGAAAGCTATTAAATCTATAACTCGCCTTATTATTTTGCACAGTCTATTTTGGTTTGTCGTTCAAATGTCTATTGCACATTTAGGTACACGTATCCCTAAATCATTTTTTGAAAAATATTCATGTTTATTTCGATCTTTTCAATGGGAAGAAAATGGTGAACTTTGGGATCATACTTTAAAGGTAAGTAAGTGGAAAAGATTGATACCTGAAGGTGCTCAAATTAATAAGGATATCTATGATAAAAGCAAGTTATCAGTAAATATTGAACAGACGCGTCGCTTATTATTGGAAATGAGACGTGCAGAATTGATACATTGGATTTCCATTTTACCTGTGTGGCTATTTGTTAAAGCTCCACGGTACATCAAAATGATTAACATTGCGTACGTAACGTTTAGCCATCTTCCAGTGATTGTAGCACAACGATATAATCGTCCAAGAATCGAACGTTTAATACGTATAATTGAAAAGCGAGGTAAGTAATATGACTCAATCCATCTTAGTTATTGGTGGTGGTTTAGGAGGGATATCCGCTGCTATTCGAATGGCTCAAAGTGGGTATAAAGTAACATTATTTGAGCAAAATAATCATATTGGTGGAAAGGTGAATCGTCTAGAGAAACAGGGTTTTAGCTTTGACTTAGGTCCATCTATTTTAACCATGCCATACATATTTGAGCGTCTTTTTAACTATAGCGGGAAAAATATGGCTGATTATATCGAAATTGAAAGATTGCCGTTACAATGGCGGAGTTTCTTTCCTGATGGTGAAATCATTGATCTATATGAAAATACTGAAGCAACTTTACTTAATAATTTGCAGTTAGGTCAAGAAGATAAGAAGGAACTCGACAATTATTTAAAATATACTAAGCGTATACATCGTTTTACTGAAAAGGGATATTTCAATTTTGGCTTAGATACGTTACGAGAAATTATAAAATATCATGGACCTTTTAAAGCATTGCGAGGTTTTGATTACTTTTCAACAATGCAACAAGCAATTCACCGTTATATTTCGAATCCAAAATTAAGAGATATGCTAGGTTACTTTATTAAGTATGTAGGTTCTTCTTCCTATGATGCACCTGCAGTTCTCTCAATGTTATTTCATATGCAACAAGAACAAGGATTATGGTATGTCAAAGGTGGAATTCATAAATTGGCACTAGCGCTAAAACAATTGGCTATTGAAGAAGGCGTGGACATACAAATGGGGGTTGCTGTTGAAAATATTAAAACGTATCATCAACGCGTTACGGGCGTACGTTTAAGTAGTGGGAAGTATGTTGAAGCGGATTATATAATTTCCAATATGGAGGTCATCCCTACCTATAGAGAGTTATTGCATTTTAATCAACAAAAAATTGACCAACTCGAAAGAACATATGAACCTGCAAGCTCAGGTTATGTATTACATTTAGGGATAGACAAATCCTATTCTCAACTTGCTCATCATAATTTCTTTTTCTCAAAGGACTCTAAGAAAAACTATGATGAAGTATTCCATCAAAAGGTATTACCTCAAGATCCGACAATCTATTTAGTAAATGTTAATAAAACGGATGAACAACAAGCGCCACAAGGATATGAAAATATTAAAGTCTTACCACATATACCCTATATTCAAGATAAACCATTTAAAAAAGAAGAATATGCAGCGTTTAAAGAACGTGTACTAACGAAATTAGAACGAATGGGACTGACTGATTTGAGAGCGCATATTATATATGAAGATATTTGGACGCCTGAGGATATCCAACATAATTATCGCTCAAATAGAGGGGCCATATATGGTGTAGTCGCAGATAAGAAGAAAAATAAAGGGTTTAAATTTCCTAAGCAAAGTGAGTACTTTGACAATCTCTTCTTTGTGGGAGGCTCTGTAAATCCAGGTGGAGGTATGCCAATGGTAACGTTAAGTGGCATGCAAGTTGCAGACAAAATTAATGCTATTGAAGCGGGAAGGAGTTAGAAAGAATTGAAACTTATACAACTCCTTTTATCATTAGCATCTGTTATTTCATTAATTTGTGGAAAATTTATATATAATAGAAGACATACATTATCTCGCTCGAAACATAGTACTATTCATAGCAATGAATTAACAGTTATTATACCAGCTAGAGATGAAGCGCAAAGGTTGCCACACTTGTTAAGATCTTTGACTAAGCAACATGGCATCTATGAAATTATAGTTATGGACGATGCGTCTCAAGATGGGACGAGTGAGGTTGCCAAAGCTTATGGAGCAACTGTTTATGAAACTAAAGAAGATAGCCAATGGTATGGTAAATCTCATGCGTGCTATCAAGGAGCCCAACATGTTCAAACGCCATTAATGATGTTTGTTGATGCAGATGTCATCTTTAATAGTCATGCTATTGAGGCGATATTAAATTCATTTGCTAAGCAAGGGAATCAAGGACTATTAAGTATTCAACCTTACCATGAGACTTTTAAATTTTATGAGAGTCTTTCGGCTATCTTTAATTTAATGACGATTGTCGGAATGAATCGATTTTCAAGTTTAGCGGGTAAATTTAATAATTATACGGCTTTTGGTCCTGTCACAATAATGAATAAAGAGGATTACTTTAAAACAGGTGGTCATAAAAACGCACGCAACACTATTATAGAAGGCTTTGCATTAGGAGAGGCATTTAGTCAATCTAACTTGCCTGTTACAGTATACGAAGGTAGTGAATATGTTAAGTTTCGCATGTATGAAGAAGGACTTCGCTCACTTATACAAGGATGGACAAAGCATTTTTCAGTAGGAGCCAATCAAACTGAACCTAAAGTAATGTTGGCGATTGTAATGTGGTTAATGGGCTCACTCACATCTACAATGGCTTTACTACTTGGATGGATTGCTAAACCGATATCGTTAATATTTTCCGGAATTGTTTATATTTTATATACATGGGAATTTGTAAGTTTACATAGAAGAGTGGGTGCTTTTTCGATAATATTGCTCATTCTTCATCCAATTTTGTTTGTGTTCTTTATTATTATCTTTATAAACTCATGGCGACACGCTCATTTTTCAAAAAAGGTAAAATGGAAGGGTCGTACATTTGATATAAGTTGAATTTTAAACTAGGCCATTAAATTATAGGAGGAATTCCATGACATCGAATGAAAAAAACTTTAAATACTGCCATCAAATTATGAAAGAACATTCTAAAAGTTTTTCTTATGCTTTTGATTATTTACCTGAAAATGAACGCAAAGCAGTATGGGCGATTTATGCAGTATGTCGAATTATAGATGACAGTATTGACGTACATGAAAATCCTCAAATACTTAAAAATATACACGAAGATATTATAACTATCGAGAAAAATCATGACGTTGAAAACTACGAATTTAAAAGCAATCAAATGATTATGGAAGCTTTGTATACAGTTTCTCAAAATTTCACAATTGAATATCAATCTTTTTATAATCTCATTCAAACTGTATATGAAGACCAGGATTTTGAGATGTTTGAAACTGATGATGAATTATTAAACTATTGCTATGGCGTAGCAGGTACAGTGGGAGAAGTATTAACTCCTGTACTAGCAGAGCAACCAAATGAAGAAACGTATCGAATCGCGCGTAAACTAGGAGAAGCACTTCAAATAACCAATATTTTAAGAGACGTAGGAGAAGATTTTGAGAATGACAGAATTTACTTCAGTAAGTCGAGTTTGTCTCGATTTGATGTCTCTATTGAAAATAATTTTAACAATGGAGTGTCACAGCAATATATTGATTTATGGGAGCATCATGCGAAACTAGCTCAAGAAGACTATGATATTGCACTATCAAATCTTGGTGTTTTCAATAAAGAAGCGCAACCAATTATTGAATTAGCTTCAATTATTTACCGCGGCATATTAGATGAAGTGAGAAAAGCTTCCTATACATTACATCGTCGTGTCTACGTTTCTAAATTAGATAAGGTAAAAATGTATAAAACAATAAAAAAGAAATATCATTTATAGGTGGAATGTAGTATGAATATTGCTGTAATAGGAGCAGGCGTCACTGGATTAGCAGCGGCAGCAAGACTTGCTTCGCAAGGTAATAATGTAACAATTTTTGAAAAAAATGGGTATCCAGGTGGTCGAATGAGTCAATTCACTAAAGATGGCTTTACCTTTGATAAAGGTCCTTCTATCGTGATGATTCCCGAGGTATACAAGGCAGTATTTGAAGAAAGCGGTAAGAAATTTGAAGACTACGTAGATATGGAACAATTGCGCTATATTTATGATGTTTACTTTGGGAAAAATGACAAAGTAAGAGTACCTACTGATTTAGCCGAACTTCAAGAAACGCTTGAAAGTATTGAACCAGGTACGACACATGGGTTTATGTCATTTTTAACTGATGTTTACAAGCGATATGAAATTGCGCGCTATCATTTTTTAGAGAAAACATATAGAAAGGTTACGGATTTCTATAATGTAGATTCGCTTATTAAAGGTTTGAAATTAAAAACATTAAACAATGCTGATAATTTAATAGAAAATTATATTGATAATGAACGAATACAAAAATTATTAGCATTTCAAATGTTATATATAGGAATTGATCCAAAACGCGGCCCCTCTTTATACTCAATTATTCCTATGGTAGAAATGATGTTTGGTGTTCACTTTATTAAGGGGGGCATGTATGGATTAACACGTGGACTTGTTAAATTAAATAAAGATTTAGATGTGAATATTCAATTAAATTCTAATATAGAAGAAATCATCATCGACCCTAAATATAAGCGTGCTGATGGCGTAAGGGTTAATGGTCTTGTGCAACGATTCGATAAAGTATTATGTACAGCAGATTTTCCTTATGCAGCGGAAAAATTGATGCCTTCACATTCACCCGTAAAAAAATATAAACCTAGTAAAATTGAAAAATTAGATTATTCTTGTTCTGCATTTTTAATGTATATTGGTATTGATAAAGATGTGACTAGCGAGATGTTGCTACATAATGTCATTTTTTCCCAACAATTCCGACAAAACATAGATGAAATATTTAACGGTTCATTATCTGAAGATCCATCTATTTACGTTTATGTGCCAGCAGTTGGAGATCGGAGTATGGCACCTGAAGGTCAAACCGGTATCTATGTTTTAATGCCTACGCCAGAATTAAAAACAGGTCATATTAATTGGAAAGATGAAAATGTGATTAGGAAAGTTAAAGATATTATCTATCGTCAATTAGAGACAATTGACGTATTAGAGGATGTAAAATCAAATGTTATATCTGAAACTGTTTATACACCAATCGATTTTGAAAATGATTATAATGCGAAGTTTGGTACAGCATTTGGTTTAATGCCGACATTAGCCCAAAGTAACTACTACAGACCTCCAAATGTTTCGAGAGATTACAAAGATTTATATTTTGCTGGAGCGAGTACACATCCTGGTGCCGGAGTACCTATTGTATTAACTAGCGCTAAAATTACTGTAAATGAAATGTTGAAAGATATAGACAATAATATTTAGTGAAAATTAGGAGTCATTCAATTTGAAAAAGAGTCCATAAATGTTTGAAAATAAATCATTCGTTTATGGATTTTTTATATATTTAGTGGGAATTTTTTTGCTGATTCATAATAATTACCGTTATTCTAGAATTAGGGAAAGGGAGATAATTAACTTCACTTATCTGAAAATTGTTAATATTGACATAATTAATCTTGTTGATAAAATTGATAATAATAAGAGGATTGAGATTTAATAAAGGGGGCTTATAATGGTAATTTCAAATAGACTTGCTACAATCCCTGATAGTTATTTCGGAAAGACAATGGGGCGTAAAGTTGAACATGGATCTCTTCCGCTTATTAATATGGCGGTAGGAATTCCCGATGGAGAAACACCTAAAGGTATTATTGACCATTTTTCTGAAGCGTTACGTATTCCTGAGAATCAAAAGTATGGTGCTTTTCACGGGAAAGAGTCTTTTAAAGAAGCCATTGTAAATTTTTATGAACGACAATATGGTGTCACACTTCATAAAGACGAAGAAGTTTGCATTTTATATGGCACTAAAAATGGTTTAGTTGCATTACCAACGTGTGTAGTCAATCCTGGCGAAACGGTGCTTTTACCAGATCCAGGATATACTGATTATTTAGCTGGCGTCATGTTAGCAGATGCTAACCCTGTACCCCTAGAACTAGAGCCACCAGATTATCTACCTGATTGGAATAAAATTGATCCACAAGTTTTAAAAGACACTAAATTAATTTATTTAACGTACCCTAATAATCCTACTGGTTCTACAGCTACACAATCCGTATTTGATGAAGCAGTACAACGATTTAAAGATACAGATACTAAAATTGTACATGACTTTGCATATAGTGCCTTTGGGTTTGATGATAAAAACCCAAGTATTCTTGCATCGGAACATGGTAAAGATGTCGCTATCGAAATCTTTTCCTTATCCAAAGGATATAATATGTCAGGATTTAGAGTCGGATTTGCTGTAGGAAATAAAGACATGATTCAAGCTTTGAAAAAGTATCAAACACATACTAATGCTGGCATGTTTGGAGCATTACAAGATGCCGCCACGTATGCTTTAAATAATTATGATGATTTTTTGATACAACAAAATGAAACATTTAGACGAAGACGTGACACATTTGAAGCAAAACTTAAAGAAGCAAAATTACCATTTGTTCATTCTAAAGGTGGTATCTATTCTTGGTTGCGTACGCCACAAGGGTATAATAGTGAACAATTTGAAACGTTTTTATTGCAAGAGAAATCTATTTTAGTAGCACCAGGTATACCTTTTGGGAAAAACGGCAAGCATTATGTGCGTATTTCTCTTGCATTAGACGATAAGCAACTAGAAGAAGCTACAGAGAGATTAACAGACCTTGCCAACATGTATAATGGCTAAATGTTAATCAGAGGGGATGATTGAGAATGACTAAAATTAAAATTATGAGTGTTAGAGATGAGGATTTACCTTATATTGAAGAATGGTCTAAGCGTAATAATATAGAAGTTGATTTATCAAGAGAGCAACTAACAGAAGATAATGTCGAGACAGTTCCAGGTAGTGACGGTCTCTCATTATCTCAAACTTTACCTATCTCTGAAGAAATTTATAAGAAGTTAGAATCATTTGGGATAAAACAAATCGCTCAAAGAAGTGCTGGATTTGATGATTATGATTTAGACTTAGCGACTAAATATAATCTAATTATTTCCAATGTGCCGTCATATTCACCACGTAGTATTGCTGAATTTGCGGTTACTCAAGCTGTTAATGTCGTACGTTATTCAAATCGCATTCAAAATAAGATGCAAGAGTACGATTTTAGATGGGAACCATCGATTTTATCGCAGTCTGTGAGTGATTTAAAAGTTGCTGTAATTGGTACTGGACGTATAGGTAGTATTGTAGCTCAAATATTTGCCGAAGGATATCGTAGTGAAGTAGTAGCATATGATCCATTTCCGAATGAAAATGTGGCTAAGTATGTAACTTACAAAGATACTTTGCAAGAAGCGATTGAAGAAGCGGATATTGTGACTGTGCATATTCCAGCTACAAAATATAATCATCATTTGTTTAATGAGGCTTTATTTAGTTACTTCAAAAAGGGCTCGGTATTCGTAAATTGTGCAAGAGGTTCTTTAGTTGATACTCAAGCACTGATATCGGCGTTAGACCAAGGGCGATTAAAGGGAGTTGCCTTAGATACTTATGAACTTGAAGTAGGTGTATTTACAACAGACCGACGTGGAGAAGATTTGAACGATGAATTATTAAACTCATTAATACAAAGGGAAGATATTATTATAACACCGCATATTGCTTTCTATACTGAAGCAGCAGTGGAGAATCTTATTGTTGATGCCTTAGATGCTGCTATGGATGTCATAAATACTGGAGATACTCGTCTGAGAGTGAATTAGTTAAAATGAGCTTTTATAAGAATAACACTAACTATGATTCAACAACATATAAAGGATGGAACAACAATGCAAATCACTATACTTGGTTTTAACATATTTGCCAAAGGGGGAACTTCTAGAAGTAATATCAATTTAATTAAAGCTTTTTTGAAAAATGAACATACAGTTAACTATTTTAATTATAAAAAATTCGATCAAGCACAGAAAGATTTACTAATCCAAGAGGAAAACTTAGCGAACAATTCAGTTGATATTTTTTATTTAAACAACTTAAAGCAATTAGCAAAAACTCAATTATTAATTATTACTAGAGAAGCATTTTTTAAATATTCGAGATTAATTAAAAAATATAACCCCAAAATAAAAATTGTTGGAGAAATACATGGACCACTAAAGTATATTACTGAAGATATAGATCTTTCGTTAGATACAATTGACTGTGTGAGAGTAAGTACTAAAAGTATAAAATCGGATTTTATTAAAAGGTTTAATTATAAAAATGTTTTTAACCAATACGTGAATACTGAACACATTCCCATTGATAAAATTACCAAAAATACACATAAACATTTTTTAATTAAATCACGATTTGAGGATGAAGTTAAAGATATTTCGTACGCGATAAAATTATTTAATTACATAATAAAAAATAAAAATACGATAAATATCAGACTCAATATTATTGGTTATGGCCCATCAGAAACATTATATAAAAACTTGGTTAACTACTATAATCTGAATAAATACGTCTACATTAATGGGTACCAACCTCAGAATTATATTTATATTTCTACATCCCCTTATGAAACGCTTGGTTATTCTATTATTGAATCGATTTTTAAAGGTAACAGAGCATTGATATATGGTGGAGATGATGGACTTCTAAAAGAAATTTATCAATCATATCATTGTACTGAATTTTTAACTAAAGACATTGAAAAAGATTGTGAGATTTTATTAGCATTTGCACAAAAAAATTATAATGATAAAGAAAGAATAGAAGACTGTGAAATGCTACAAGAAAAATTTAATTACAAAAATTATGCCGAAACTTACTTAAAAAATATAGATATTGCTATTAATTCTAAGGAAGTTAGGTTTAATAGTAATTACAAACTCGCAGTAGCAAGAAAAAGTAAGTTGAAAAAGGATAAAAATGAAGTTACTTTAAAAGAAAGAGCTAGACAATGTTATCAATGTATAAGAAAAGTATTTCATGTTATACATAGACCATTTTATCTTAGAAAATTAAATAAAATTAAACCTAGTAAAAAATATGTATTTATAGAATGTTTTCATGGTAAATCATTTAGTGGTGATCCGAAATATATTGCACATGCAATTCGTCGTCTGTATCCTGAAAAAGAGATTTTCGTAAGTTCTGTCAATGCATTAGTCGACATGGAAATAAGAGAGAATGGGTTTATCCCAACAAGACTCTCAAGTGACGATTATGTTAATAAATTTCGTAGAAGTAAATATATATTTATAAATGGTAATGCTATTGATAAAGTGTATAAACATCGAAATCAGGTTTTTGTAGAAACTTGGCACGGTCTACCTATGAAGAAAATGGTTAATGATCTTAATAACAAGAAAGAACGTATGATTCAGTTGAAAAATTTTCTTCCTAGAATGAAAAAGTGGGACTATTTATTAGTTTCTTCAGATTTAAATAAGAAATTATTTGAGTCTGCTTTCCAAACCTCTAAAAATCCTAAGTTAAACATCCTTAATTATGGTGCGCCTAGAAATACGTATTTATTAAAAAATAATACACTTGAAGAACAAAATAGAATTAAACTTAAATACCTATTTAAGTTATCTGATAAAAAGAAATATATCTTATACTGTCCAACATGGAGAAGAAACGAAAGGGAAACAATTACTAATATAGATATCGAGAAATTAATAGATTATTTGCCTACAGAGTATGATATTATTATTAAACTTCACCCAAATGAAGGGGCTCTACGTAAATGCTACAGTCATATTAATGAACGCGTGCATTGTTTCTTTAATGAATTAGTTGATATCCAAGAGTTATATTTAATCAGTGAATGTATTATAACCGATTATTCGTCAACCATTTTTGATTATGCGCATTTAAATAAACCAATTATATTATTGCAAGAAGATGAAGAGCTATACCAAAAAGAAACTGGCTACTACTTTAATATATTCGATTATGGTAGTTTTACTATAGGCAGTAAGAACGAAGAGCTGTTAGCTCAACAAATCGTGGAACATGAAAGTGTTGACTATTCCAGATTGATTAACTTATTAATGACTAACGATTCAACGGATAGTTGCGAAAAGATATTAAAAGAGATTTTTGAAATATAATAAAAAATATAAATGCCTCAGTAAGATTTTACCTATCTTTCTGAGGCATTTATATTTAATAACTATTTTGCATCATAGCCTTGATCTTCAATAGCATCTTTCATTTGTGTGATGTTCACTTTTGAATCATCAAATTCTACACGAACGTTATTTTCTTCTAAATTAACTTCGGCAGATTGTACACCGTTTAAGTTTGCTAATGCTGATTCAACTGAATTTTTGCAATGTTGACAGCTCATACCTTCTACTTGAATTATTTCTTGAGTCATAAGACTTCACTCCTTTATCGATATCTTCATCTATATTATAATCTTAAAACGCTATTCCGATTAATGAAAGTAATGGTAATCGGGAATTTATAATTTTATCTTTTTAAGACGCAGTGCGTTTGTCACTACGCTAACTGAACTCAATGCCATGGCTGCTCCGGCTATCCAAGGCGCAAGTAAACCTAAAGCGGCTATAGGAATACCTGCGACATTGTATCCAAATGCCCAAAATAAGTTTTGACGTATATTGCGAATTGTTGCTTTACTAGCTTTTATAGCTTTAGGGAGTAGTAGTAAATCACCACCAAGAATTGTAATATCTGCAGCCTCAATAGCTACTTCAGTACCTGTACCTATTGCAATTCCAATGTCAGCTTTAACTAAAGCAGGTGCATCATTGACACCGTCGCCAACCATAGCAACATTTCGTCCTTCTTTTTGTAATAGAGCTATTTGTTCAGCTTTTTCTTCAGGTAACACATCAGAGATAACACGGTCTATACCTACTTCTTTAGCAATTGCTTGTGCCGTTTGTTTGTTGTCTCCAGTGAGCATGACTACTTCAATATTCATATTTTGTAAATGATTAATGGCTTGTTTTGCAGTATCTTTAACAGTATCAGCAACAGCAATAATACCTTTCAGTTCATGTTCAATTGCAATTACCATTGCAGTTTGACCATGTTGTTCATATTGAATTAATTTGTTATTGAGTTCTTGAGTTATATTGATGTCATAGTTATGCATTAACTTTCTGTTTCCAACTAAAATACGATGACCATTTATTGTCGCTTCAATACCCAGGCCAGGTACAGCTTTGAAAGTTTCGTTGCCTAAAAGTGTTAAGTTTTGATCTTTAGCATAATTGACGATGGCTTCAGCTAAAGGATGTTCAGATGCATTTTCAGCACTAGCTAACAGCTGAAGTGTATCTTGATCGCCAACATAATCTGTAACTTTTGGTTTACCATTAGTGATGGTACCTGTTTTATCTAATACAATAGTGTCTATATGGTGAGCTCGTTCTACAAATTCGCCGCCTTTGAATAAAATACCATTTTCAGCCGCGCGACCAGTACCTACCATAATAGATGTAGGCGTTGCTAAACCAAGTGCACAAGGACATGCAATGACTAGTACTGATATCGCAGCAAGCAACGCAGGTTCAAATTGACCAAAATGAATGAAAATAATCCAAATAATAAATGTAATCAATGAAATATCAACAACCACAGGTACGAAATAACCTGAAATGATGTCCGCTAATCTTTGAATTGGTGCTTTAGAACTTTGTGCTTCCTCAACGACTTTAATAATATTTGCTAATGCAGTGTCACTGCCCACTTTAGTAGCTTTTATGATCAAAGAACCATTTTTATTTAGTGTAGAGCCAATTACTGCATCTCCGATTGTCTTTTCAACTGGAATAGATTCACCAGTTAACATGGATTCATCGATGGAGGTGCTTCCTTTGATAATCTCACCGTCTACAGGAACCTTTTCACCAGGTTTAATTACTAAAGTATCTCCCACTATAACTTCATTAAGAGGAACCATCATCTCTTGATTATCTTTTAATACTCGAGCTTCTTTAGCTTGTAAACTTAATAATTCGCCCAATGCATTGGTAGTCTGAGATTTAGCACGTGCCTCTAAATACTTCCCAAATAGAATGAGCGTAATCAAAATAGCACTTGTTTCAAAATATAAGTGAGGTTCATTCACTTTATTTAGTAACCATCGGATCATTTCATAAATACTGTAAAAGTATGCCGCGCTTGTGCCGAGAGACACCAAAACATCCATGTTGGCAGAACCATTGCGTAGGTTCTTATAGGCACCTACATAAAATTGCCAACCTATAATAAATTGTACAGGTGTAGCTAGAATGAGTTGTATCCATGGATTCATTATAGTTTCTAGTAAATGAACAGGAAATACATGAATGAGCATTACAAGTAAAAGTGGTGCAGATAAGATTGCTGAAATCATTAATTTAGTTCGTTTTAATTTTAATTCTTGTTCTTTTCGAGATGACTTTTCTAAATTATTATTTGTGATTGGTTTAGCATCGTAACCTAATTTATGAATTCTTTGAATAAGTTGATCCGTATTCGTTGTACTAGGGTAAAATTCAATTAATGCTTGTTCAGTTGTCAAATTGACTGTTGCATTTTGAACGCCGTCCATTTTGTTAAGAACTTTCTCTATACGATTCGAGCAGGCTGCACATGTCATCCCAGTAATATCTAATTCTTGTTTTTCAGTTGCAACATCATAACCTAATTTCTTGATTTGTTCTACAAATGCTTCTGGTTGATATTCATCGGCATTATATTCAATTGTTGCCTTTTCAGTTGTTAGATTCACTTGAGCTGTAACATCGTCTAATCGATTTAATTTCTTCTCTATTCGGTTAGAGCACGCAGCACATGTCATTCCGGTAATATCCAATGTGGTAGTTTTATTAGACAAAGGTATACCTTCTTTCTGCGTTTTTCTTAATTTCAATATACCCCCTATAGGTATTAAAGTCAATTTAATAGTTTCTAACTTTTAGTAATAAAAAAACGCGCACATCATCAAATGTCGATGAGGTACGCGTCTATAATCTATATTTAAGAAATTGTTTTACAATCATGAATGATAGAGGGATAAAAAATAGTTGAATATTTGTTATATCGTTAGTAAATGTTTATTAGATTGTTATTTCAATTTCGATTTATAAATAATCAATTCATTTCTTAGAAAAAGTCTGATGGGTTCAAGTTTTCTAGATCTAAATTTTTAAAATTATTGAAATCTAAATTTGAGATGTCTTGAACTAGCTCACCACTTTTAGCTTGTTCATAATAATAGCTGGCTTCGTTAAGGATATCGTGGTCTTGAAAAGTTTTAACTATTCCTAAGATGATAAGTACTGAGATAACTCCTTTTAGTAATGTTTTCATAATGGTGGCTCCTTTGTTTCTTTCTTAATATATAGTATATGTGATTTTTTTCTAAGGGTCATGAGCCTATAGTATTGAGATACTATCGTACTTTAGAACTATTTTAATAAATAAAATCTCTATGTGGTAGTGTAAGTGTTTGCTTGTTGTGCGATATGGGAATGTGTTTTGTAAGTATAGAGGAGGTTGATTTTTAGTGAGTTTATTAGATTTTCATAAAGAAATAAAAGGCTACACTCAAGATAGACAGCCTGGTATAGAAGCGGACATGAATCCTAAGCCAGTAGCTGAATTAGATGAATATAAAGCAGCAGGTAAATTAAAAGGCAAAGTTGCTTTAATTACTGGTGGCGACTCTGGTATTGGTCGTTCCGTAGCAATACTATATGCTAAAGAGGGAGCAAATGTTGCTATAGGTTATTATAATGAACATCAAGATGCTGAAGACACTGTTAAACGTTTAAAAGAATTAGGCGTATATGCAAAAGCATATGCACATGATTTAAAAGACGAGCAACAATCTAAAAAACTCATTGATGATGTTGTTAAAGATTTTGGTAGTTTAAATATTTTAGTAAATAATGGTGGTGTTCAATTCCCACGAGATAATTTTGAGGATATTACGCCTGATCAAGTCAAAGAGACGTTTATGACGAACATTTTTGGAATGATGTTCTTATCGCAAGCAGCTGTTCCACATCTTTCAAAAGGTGACGCAATTATTAACACTACTAGTGTAACGGCTTATAGAGGTTCAGGTCATCTTATTGATTACTCTGCGACAAAAGGTGCGATAGTGTCATTTACTCGCTCTCTTGCGACAACATTAATGGAAAAAAGTATTCGAGTTAACGCTGTAGCACCAGGACCTATATATACTCCATTAATCCCATCTACATTTGATGAGGAAAAGGTTGAAAATCAAGGTGGAGATACGCCAATGGGTCGCCGAGGCCAACCAGCAGAGCTAGCTCCTTCATATGTGTTCTTAGCAACTCAAGCAGATAGTTCATATATTACAGGACAAGTCATTCATGTTAATGGTGGAGATTATATTACGACATAGATATAAATATGTTTAGAGGCTGAGATATGAATGATTATCTCAGCTTTATTTAATATATTGTTATTTGATTTGAGGGATAATCATGACTGAAAAGGAAAAAATGTTAGCACATCAGTGGTACGATGCTAATTTTGATGATGAGTTGAAAGAGGATAGGTTACAGGCAAAAGAGTTATGCTTTGAATATAACCACACACGCCCAAGTAATGTTGAAAAACGCAACGAAATAATGGAGAAATTATTTGGCTATAAACTTGAGAATGTGGGGATTTCAATCCCGTTTGATACAGATTATGGATGGAATATTAAGTTCGGAAAAAATGTATTTATTAATACCAATTGTTATTTAATGGACGGCGGTGGCATCACGTTTGGAGATAATGTATTTATAGGTCCTAACTGTGGATTTTACACTGCTACACATCCACTTAATTTTGAGGAACGTAATAAAGGTCTAGAACTAGCAGAACCCATTGTAGTAGGAAGTAACACTTGGTTTGGGGGACATGTTTCTGTGTTGCCTGGGGTGACGATAGGTGAAGGAACCGTTATTGGTGCAGGAAGTGTAGTAACCAAAGATATACCCCCTCATTGCTTAGCAGTAGGTAATCCTTGTAAAGTGATTAGAGAAATTGAGCAGTAATATTAAAAAAGCAACGAATAGCCCATAAATGTACTATGATTTCATTTATGGGCTATATTGCATATTCTATTATAAACTATAATTTTTAAATGTACGTTCTCATGATTTTAGCTTAGTCTTTTAATTTTAAAAATGAGATAAAGCTCTTCATTCTTGATCTTAATCCATAAGATTATTTTTGTAACTTTTATAAACGGCAGTGTAGTTAACTTTTCCTATACCACCTACAATATATTTTCCAAATTTAAATAAATTAAAAACGTATCCAACTGTAATAGCTAGAGATAATGTAACTATAGTATTGAATATTACATTTTTAATTGGGTTATGGCTTAATAATCCTAAATCATGCACAAAAAAATAATGAACTAAGTAGATACAATAGGAGTAATTACTTATAAATACAATAAACTTAGGTACATACTTAATATAGGAAGAAAAGAGGAAAAATAATAGAATAATCATTGTTACATAAATAGGTGTATCTATTCTTTTAGATTCTACCCATGTGCTAATACCAAGTAAATAATTTGAAAACATGAAAAGAATTGATAGAAATGCTCCAATAATTATATGAATAGAGTAATTTTTTATTCTCTCCATAAATACTTCATAGTAAGTGCCTATATAGAAACCGAGTAAAAAATAGCTTAACCAACCTATGAAAATCATCCATCCCTCTCGATCCCAAATAGCTGCTATTATAGGATTATCAGGAGGCGATACAAAGGATCTCATAGCCCAATACATTGTGGTGATAAAAATTGATATAACAATCATCCCAATTGGATTCAAACCAATTAAATATTTAGAAAATAGCCAATGTAGTATATAAAATTGAAAAATAATAACTATAAAATATGTAACAGCCCCTCCATGAAACATTGTTTCTTTAACATGGAATAAATATTCATGTAAATTATTTGGACTAAAGTAAAAATAAGAAATACTTAAATTAATAATAATGTAGGGTATGCCCAAATAAATCAATTTATTTTTGAAGAAGCCCTTTTTTAATTTTGAGCCATAATTTTTTGCTAGTAAAAATTCTGATATAAAAACGAACATTGGCGTACTAAACATTAATAATAATTGGAATAGACGAAGTGATGTACTATGAGGGACGGAATGCATTGTTGAAAAAGTGGTAGTAATAGAGTGAATGATTACTATACTTAAACACGCGATGGCGCGCATCCAAAAAATTACTGATGTATAAGTTTTCATATGTTTATACCTTTCTGAATTTATTTATTTTTTAGAATATAGGGATCAACCATTAATTCTATACAATAATTTTCTTATTTTCAACAACTTTTTTACTAAACAAAATAATTGAAATGCATAAAATTGTAAATTTAATCATAAAAAGACACATTAACTCCAAATTATTTTTAAGACTTTTCAGATAATATAAATGTAAGCGATTGCAAAAACGGGTGTGAACATAGTAGAATAAGGTAAATGATATGAACTATCATTTGAAATGTATGTCAATGTTTTGTGATTTTAATAATCTTAATAATACATAGGGGGTTAATGATAATGGTAGTACCTTTCAAAAATGAACCTGGGATTGATTTTTCAGTACAAGAAAATGTAGACCGCTTCAACGAAATATTAAAGAAGGTAAAAGGGGAACTTGGTCAAAATATTCCGCTATTCATCAATGGTGAAAAAATAGATAAGAGTGACAAGTTTGAATCTCTAAACCCTGCAGATACATCTCAATTAATTGCTAAAGTTTCCAAAGCTACAAAAGACGATGTAGAAAATGCGTTTCAAGCAGCGAACGAAGCTTATAAATCATGGAAGAAATGGTCTCATAAAGATCGTGCTGAATTGATGTTACGCGTTACAGCAATTATTCGTCGTCGTAAAGAAGAAATTTCTGCTGTTATGGTATATGAAGCTGGAAAACCATGGGATGAAGCAGTAGGCGATGCTGCAGAAGGTATCGATTTTATCGAATATTATGCACGTTCAATGATGGATTTAGCAGAAGGTAAACCTGTGTTAGATCGAGAAGGTGAACATAATAGATATTTCTATAAACCCATAGGTACTGGCGTTACAATTCCGCCATGGAACTTCCCATTTGCAATTATGGCGGGTACAACACTAGCTCCAGTGGTGGCTGGTAATACAGTTCTATTAAAACCTGCAGAAGACACTGTACTTACAGCATATAAATTAATTGAAATTTTAGAGGAAGCTGGTTTACCTAAAGGTGTTGTTAACTTTGTACCTGGTGATCCTAAAGAAATAGGAGATTATTTAGTTGATCATAAAGATACACACTTTGTAACATTTACAGGTTCTCGTGCAACAGGTACACGTATCTATGAACGTAGTGCTGTAGTTCAAGAAGGACAAAACTTCTTGAAACGTGTTATCGCTGAAATGGGTGGTAAAGATGCTATTGTCGTAGATGAAAACGTTGATACGGATTTAGCAGCAGAGGCAATTGTAACGTCTGCGTTCGGATTCTCAGGACAAAAATGCTCAGCATGTTCACGAGCAATTATCCATAAAGACGTGCATGATGAAATTTTAGAGAAAGCAGTCAAACTAACTAAAGATTTAACTTTAGGTAACACGGAAAACAATACATTTATGGGACCAGTAATTAATCAGAAACAATTCGATAAAATTAAAAATTATATCGAAATTGGTAAAGAGGAAGGTAAATTAGAACAAGGTGGAGGCACGGATGACTCAACAGGTTACTTCATCGAACCAACCATCTTCTCAGGTCTTAAGTCAGCTGACCGTATTATGCAAGAAGAAATTTTTGGACCAGTTGTCGGATTTATAAAAGTTAATAGCTTTGATGAAGCAATTGATGTTGCAAACGATACTGATTATGGTTTGACAGGTGCAGTCATCACAAATAACCGTGAACACTGGATTAAAGCAGTAAATGAATATGATGTAGGTAACCTTTACCTCAACCGTGGTTGTACTGCTGCCGTAGTTGGATATCATCCATTTGGTGGTTTCAAAATGTCAGGTACAGACGCTAAAACAGGTAGTCCGGACTACTTACTTAATTTCTTAGAACAAAAAGTTGTTTCAGAAATGTTCTGATAAAATAAATAAAGCCGTTAATAGGAAGGTAAAATGAGTGTTGACTCAAATGCTTCCTATTGATGGCTTTTTCTAATTAATTTTAGAGTACAAAAATCTATTCAGAAATACTAATGTTGATTGCTTTATGGAAAACTTTATCAATTTCTGAAGCGGGCCATTGAATGTTTTCTTGTTTAATCCACTCCATAAATCCATCTAATGTAGAACCATAGATATAAAATACTAAATCTTCTGGGATTGTTTTATCAACAGAGATACGATGAATATTTTCTTTAATATCTGCCTTCATAATATCTACACAAACTTCTTTAAATATTTTACCGAATGATACATCATCTTTTTGTACTTTTTCGACTTTTTCCAATTCTTCTTTATTTGTAAATGTAGCTTCAATTGTTTGGAAAGGATTATTTAACCGATCTTTTAAGTCGGTTGAAAAGTAATCTTTAGTGAGTAACTTGAATAGATAAACTAACAAATCATATTTGTCATAGAAATGTTTATAAAAAGTCGTCCGGTGAACCATTCCAGATTCGCAAATTTCATTAACAGAAAGAGATTCGAAACTTCTTTTCTCTAACAATTGATAAAGACTCGATGATAACGCCTTTTTAGTTTTCACTACTCTTAAGTCTTGTTCATTCATAAAAATAACCTCGCTCATCTACACTGTATAGTTAAACTATATCGTCGCATTAACCATTACGCAATAACTTAGATTTATGTATAGATAATTATTTCTAAAAATAGACACATTTATCTTTTTGTAGATATTGTAAATCATAGGTAATAGGCATATGATTTTCTTATTGATAATGATTATTAATTAAGGTTAGAAAGCGTGAGTATGATGTTGAATTTAATGACTGGGATGAAAAATAAACAATATAAAGTTAAAAGTATCAATCTGAATAATAAAAGCATGTTATATCGTTTGGGAGCACTTGGTTTAAAGAAGGGCAGTCTAGTGAGTATTAAGCGTAAATGCTTATTTAATGGACCAAGTGTAATTGAAATCAATGGTCAATATCTTAGTATTAGACAATCAGATGCTCGTCAAATTGCATTAGAGGAGTAGATGATATGAATGAAAGTTATTGCATTTTAGGTAATCCTAATGTAGGTAAAACATCTCTATTCAATGCATTGACAGGATCTTATGAGTACGTTGGGAATTGGAGCGGTGTGACGGTCGAGAAAAAAGTAGGTAAATTAAAAGAAAATCTAGGACAATTAATAGATTTACCTGGTGTATACGATCTTTCACCAATCACTAAAGATGAAACAGTTGTTACAGAATTTCTAATGGAAACATCATTTACTGGAATGATTAATATCATTGATACTAGTCAAATTAAAAGAAATCTGCAATTAACTGTTCAATTGCTAGAACTCAATGTTCCTATAATCATTGGTTTAAACATGATGGATGTAGCTATTCAACATGGTTTAAAGATTAATTATGACACTCTAATGAGAAAGTTAAAAGTACCTATTTTTCCTATAGTAGCAAGAAAAGCTAAAGGTACAAACACTTTATTGCATGAACTTCAATTCTTGAAATCTGATCAAAGACAACACTTCAAAATTGATTATGGCAATGAGATTGAAGAAGCTATCGAACGACTTAGCTCAATTATCAAGAAAGAAACGTCGTATCCAAATGAACGAATACGTTTTATAGCAATTCAATATTTGCTTGATAATGTCAAAATTAACGAAGAATTAGGGGCTGAGTTGATTAATCTTCTAGAGCCCATAAAAACAAACTTAGATAAACACTCTAATATGTGCGTACGTGAACGTATAGAAGCTATAAGAGAAGCATTTATAGATAATATCTTAAAAAATGTTGTTGAATATCCGGAAGAAGAAAAACAATTTTTCACAGCTAAATTAGATAAAATTCTTATGAATAAGTATTTAGGAATTCCAATATTCTTAGGTATTATATGGCTAATATTTCAAACCACTTTCACATGGGTGGGGACGCCTTTATCTGATAAAATGGACGATTTCATCGGTGGTCAATTAACCGATTGGATAAAACTACTGATGCAACAATTGCATCTATTACCGTTTCTTCAAGACTTAATTACTGATGGTATTATTGCTGGAGTAGGTTCAGTATTAGTATTTATTCCTCAAATCGTAGTTTTATTCTTCTTTATTTCATTGCTCGAAGATTCAGGTTATATGGCTAGGATTGCCGTTTTAATGGATAAGACTATGGAATCCATTGGTTTAAGTGGAAAGTCGTTTATCCCTATGATTATTGGCTTTGGATGTAATGTTCCAAGTATTATGGCTGCGCGTAGTATTGAAAATGAAAAAGAACGACTTATTACTATTTTAATTGCACCATTTATGTCTTGTTCAGCTCGGTTACCCGTCTATGCTTTGTTCGTAGGTGTATTCTTTAAAGAATACCAATCACTTATCGTACTTAGTTTATATTTAATTGGCATTCTGATTGCTCTTTTAGTGAGTACTTTTATGAATAAATTTATTTTGAAAAATGAAGACTCGGTTTTTATCGTGGAATTACCAACATATCGTGTACCTTCAATTAGAACGTTATGGCGTAGTACATGGGAAAAGGCAAAAGGTTTTGTGAAAAAAGCAGGTACATTTATTTTCGGTGGTTCAGTAGTGATTTGGGCTTTAACTTATATGGGCCCTAATGGATTTGATGTGAAAATTAACCAAAGTTTTATGCATATACTGGGAGAAGTTTTTGCTCCTATCATTGCTCCTTTAGGTTTTGGAACTTGGCAGGCAGGAGCAACATTGATACCAGGCTTTTTAGCAAAAGAGGTTATTATTAGTTCAATGGCTATACTTTATTCTTCCAATGAGAATGGTTTAGTCAATGTGATTCAACACCAATTCACTCCAATTTCAGCATATGCGTTTATGATATTTATACTATTATATGTACCTTGTATCTCTACGGTTGCCACTATTAGAAAAGAAACATGTTCTTGGAAATGGACACTTATTGCTGTGATCTATCCAGTATTAACAGCGTACATTTTAACATTAATATTTTATCAATTTAGCCATTTATTTACGTAAGGAAGTGATTCTATGTATGTATTATTAAACATTTTAATTATCGCAGTTATTGTAAGCTATACAGTGTATACATTATTTAAGTTCTTTAAACGATCTAAAGCAGGTCAATGTGGAAGTTGTAAATCGCAATGTCATTGCAATACCTCTTCTTCTAAAAAGTCTTCGCCATCATAGAACTAAAAAATCCTCCTCAAATAAGAACTTCTCTACTCATTTTAATAAATAAGAGTAGGGAAGTTTTTATATTAAGTAAATATTGAGTTATTATTAATTTACTTTTCTAATGATTAAACTTTTTAAAAAGTGATATATTATATGTAACTATTTTTTTAGAATGTAAATTTTTATTAATACGGAGGATTTAATAAATGAAAGGTAGCAAGAAACTAGATAGCTTACTAGAGGATAATAAGAAGAAATTAAAAAAGTTATTTAAATATGATAAAAAAGAAGCTTTGGCTTTCACAAAAGAAGATCGTGAGAAAGTCAAAGATAAGTATGGGGTTTATGTTATTTTTGATCAAAAGAAACCAGTTTACGTAGGACAAACTGGTGGGTACTCAACGACTTATAAACCTATAAATAAAGACTTATACACTAAATTAGGACAATATAACTCTCATTCAGATAGCGGTACAACAAAGTTTAGAAAAGGGTTTGCCCAAAGTAAAAACTTAGATCAATCTGATTTAAAAAGTATCACTGCTCAAGAACATAGTTTAACTTTCCAATATATTAAAGTTAAAGATGAACCTGCCTTTATAAATATTTTAGAACTTGTCGCTTTAGAGTATGCGAAAGATAAAGGTTATGAACTATATAATTTTGAATAATTAATTTTTATGATATGTGAAAAGCTGAGGCATTTATTGCCTCAGCTTTTAAAGTATTCAACTTATGTTTATTAAAATTATTACGATTCACTAGTATATTAAAACAAACTTAAGAATGCTATAACCACACAACTTTCATTCAGATTGATTTTTTAATTCATCTTTATATAGGCGTCTATAATAATTAGATAATTTGAGATCATGTATAAATGAGATAATTGGTCGTGCTGTCATTTGAAGACTACCGATAACAAAGAGGACTGTGCCGGCTATCATTGTTTTATCGCTAAAGAAGAGAAAGCTTCCAACCAGAAATATTAAACCTAACACGATATCATTAATTTGATACAGTGCTTTGTAAAAAGTAGTAATTTCATTGGCATGGTTTTGACTTTTAGGACTTAAGTTATTTTTATTAAAATGAAGATCTACATCGTTTTTATGCTGAATCATATTATTACCTCCACTATGTTTATTGAGTTAAAAATTCCCATTCAATAATAGAGTTAAACTTAGCAATCGTATTATATGATAAAGGAGTTATTGAAATGCAATATCAAACGAAATTTCAATCCCCACTAGGTGAACTGCAATTAATTAGTGATGGTTCTGCACTTACGCATCTTTTATATCCGAGCCAACATATAGAAAATGTTAAAACAAAAGGGGACTTACCACTATTTCAAAAAGTGACTCAGTGGCTAGAACAATATTTTGAAGGTAATCATCCAGTTATAGATTTTACATTAGCACCACATGGAAGCGACTTTCAGCGTGAGGTCTGGGATGAGTTAATAAAAATAGCATATGGAGACTTAGAAACATATGGAAACATTGCAAAAAGTGTTGGTCAAAAGTTAGGTAAGCCAAAAATGTCTGCTCAAGCTGTAGGAGGGGCAGTAGGTCGTAATCCGATTTCTATCATCATACCTTGTCATCGTGTGGTAGGTAAGGAAGGAAGTTTAACAGGTTACGGTGGCACGATAGATAATAAAATTAAATTGCTAGAAATTGAAAATGTTGATATGTCTCAGCTTTATAGACCGAAATATAGTACAAAGCCATAAAGAAAGCTTGGGAGTCTTAGGTAAGACTTCCAAGCTTTGATATTTGTCCATGATTTATTCTGCAATATGATATTCACGAATATCGTCATTAATGTCTTTTAAGTAGAAGAGATCATTGTCTTTATCTGATTGTTCAATGTCGTGATTGAATTCTAAATCATCAAAACGTTTAAAGAATGATTCGTATTCTTCGACAGAAACTTCTGTACGATTGTTTAACAATGCTTTGTGTCCTTCAATGTCTAGATGTTTTTCGAAACCGTCTACAAGTGTTGCACTGAAGAATTCGCCAACAGAACCTGAGCCATAACTAAATAAACCAATTGTTTGACCACCTTTAAGGTCACGTGTTTCTAGTAATGAAATTAAACTTAAGTATAATGAACCAGTATAGATGTTGCCAACATAACGGTTATAATATACTGCATCTTCATATCCTGATTTTAAGCGTTCTTGTGTAGTTTCATCAGCATTATCAATGATAGAATCTAAAGCTTTTTTACCCATTTTGGTGAAAGGTACATGGAAGCAAAGCGATTCGAAATCAGATAGTGTTTTACCTTGACGGCGTGCATATTCATTCCAGCTTTCTTGGAATGATTTAATGTAAGCGTCTTTAGATAGTGCACCTGCAACGAGTGGGTATTTGTGACCTGTAGGACGCCAGAAGTCGTAAACATCTTCGGTATAAGCAACTGCATCCTCGTTTAATGTTAATATGCTAGGCTCATGAGAAATCATCATTGCTACAGCACCAGCCCCTTGAGTAGGTTCTCCGCCTGAGTTAATACCATAACGTGCAGTATCACTTGCGATAACTAGAACTTTCTCGTTGGGACGTTGTGCAAGATAGTCTTTAGCAAGTTGGATTGCAGGAGTTGCAGCATAACATGCTTCTTTCATTTCAAAGCAACGTGCGAAGGGTTGAATACCTAATAAATTATGAATTTGAACTGCTGCAGCTTTGGCATTATCAATAGCAGATTCAGTTGCTACAATTACCATTCCAATATTCTTTTTATCTTCGTCTGTTATAATATCTTTAGCAGCATTAGCACCCATCGATACGATATCTTGGTTGACAGGACTTACTGCCATTTCAGTTTGTCCGATTCCTATTAAGAATTTACTTGGATCAACTTGGCGTGCTTCTGCAAGCTTTGCCATGTCTACATAATATTTTGGTACATAAAAGTTTATTTTATCGATACCTATGTTCATAAGGCGAATCATCCTTTCAGTTTTAAAGTAGCATTAGTATCATATCAAACCAATACAATGTTATACAATGAAATATAACAGAATATTTCATCAAAGTATAATAGAAATGTAAGCGTTTTACACGATGAATTGTTATCATTAAATTAATCGTCTATATGGTATGATTGGAAATTTAATTTTCCGGAAAATAAATATTTAAAAGTTTAAAATAACTTGAAAGATACATATAAAAGGAGTTTACTCATGAAAAGTTTAGAAAAAGGATTTAGACATTTATCTCGAGAGGATAAATTAAAGCAATTAGTCGAGTATGGATGGCTCAATACTGATAATTATGATTCATTACTTAGTCATCCTCTTATTAATGAAGAAGTGGCAAATAGTTTGATTGAGAATGTAATTGGTCAAGGCACTCTACCAGTTGGACTATTACCTAAAATTATTGTTGATGATAAAGAATATGTGGTGCCAATGATGGTTGAAGAGCCTTCAGTAGTGGCTGCCGCAAGTTATGGAGCGAAACTTGTTAACCAAAGTGGTGGCTTTAAAACAATCTCAAGTCAAAGATTAATGATCGGTCAAATTGTGTTTGACGATATTGAAGATACAGAACAATTATCTAAAGATATCCAAGCACTTGAACCACAAATACATCAAATTGCTGATGAGGCTTATCCATCTATTAAAGAACGTGGGGGCGGTTACCAACGTATTGAAATAGATACGTTCCCTGAGCAACATTTACTATCATTGAAAGTATATGTTGATACTAAAGATGCGATGGGCGCTAATATGTTAAATACAATTCTTGAAGCAATCACTGCTCATCTTAAAAACGAATTCCCTGAAAAAGATGTTTTAATGAGTATTTTATCTAATCACGCGACGGCTTCAGTAGTTAAAGTGCAAGGCGAAATAGATGTTAACGATTTAAATAGAGGTGAGAGAAGTGGCGAAGAGGTAGCACACCGTATGGAACGTGCCTCAGTATTAGCTCAAGTTGATATTCATCGTGCAGCTACTCACAACAAAGGTGTAATGAATGGTATTCACGCAGTAGTTCTTGCTACAGGTAACGATACAAGAGGTGCTGAAGCGAGTGCACATGCATATGCTAGTCGTGATGGTCAATATAGAGGAATTGCGACTTGGAAATATGATAAAGAACGTGGAAAATTAATCGGTACAATTGAAGTGCCTATGACCTTGGCGATTGTGGGTGGTGGCACGAAGGTATTACCTATTGCAAAAGCTTCGCTCGATTTACTCAATGTAGCGTCAGCCCAAGAGTTAGGTCATGTTGTAGCTGCAGTTGGTTTAGCTCAAAACTTTTCAGCTTGTCGTGCGCTTGTATCAGAAGGTATACAGCAAGGACATATGAGCTTACAATATAAATCATTAGCAATTGTTGTTGGAGCACAAGGTGAAGAAATTGCTAAAGTTGCGGAAGCATTGAAACATGAAACACGCGCTAATACAGCTAAAGCTAAAGAAATTTTAGAAAAATTACGTCAATCATAATTAAAAAGCCATCAAACGGGTAATGAATTCCATAAGTAAATGTTGATATGGTTTCATACTTGTTTGATGGCTTATTTTATATTAATAAATATAATTATAATGACGTGCTGATGATTTACTAATAATACGTGTTCCGTAACCTAAAGGAACATTATAATTATACTCTGAGATTTTAATGCTTCCACTATTGTAAACTTTCTCTACAATTGCCACGTGCCCATAATAACCTGCAGTAGATTGCATAACAGCGTATTTTTTTGGTTTGTGTCCCGTTGAGTAACCTGAACGGCGTGCGTTGTAGTACCAGTTCCTAGCATTTCCCCATCTATTAGAAACAGGCTTTCCTAATTGAACTCGACGTTTATAGGCCCACCAAGTGCATTGATGTTTGCTGTAATAATTATATGAAGCAGCGTGTGATACGTGCGTATGTTCTATAGTTTGATATGTTAAAGTTCCAGTGAACATGATTCCAGTAGCGATAATAATACGTGATAATAATTTTTTAAGTTTCATTGCTTCTCCCCAAAAAATGTATTTATTTTTTAACCGTATATATAATAATCTTTAAAAATACGTAATACAATATAAGAAACGAATTGTACAAGCAAATGTAATGTTCTTGAAATATTGTATTTCTTTTTGTAATAAAGTTAATATTGTATGCAATTTACAATGAAAAAGACGCCCCGTAGGACGTCTTGCGAGATGATTAACTCCATGCATTCATGTATAAAGAATATGTTAAACGTAATGTATTAACGGTCATTATACATTTTGGGTGAATTGGTTGAAAACAGCAAGTGCGCGTTTGATCACTGTCACAGGTATGTTTTCAGGACATGGATTATTTCGAAAATATGTCAATATTTCACTATGGCTCTTCACTTCTTTAGGAAAATTGATATCTTGATTAATCCAATCAACCAATTCACCTAACGATGTGTCATCACCATGGAAACTTTGCATAAATTCGTAAAAGCTCAATTCCTCACCTCAAAAAATGTAATATGAGCCACAGACATTGTAACATATTTTAATTATTTAAAAATACTTGTTAATAAAGAATTTTGACTATGCAATTCTTTTAGGAAAATTATTAATCGCTAAAAAGGTCAATCATATTGTATAATTAATATATTATTTATAAAAAAGGGGGATATGCGTGGACATTAAACACATGAAATATTTCGTCGAAGTCGTAAAACAAGGTGGAATGACAAACGCATCTAAATCTTTATACATCGCTCAGCCTACAATAAGTAAAGCAATTAAAGATATCGAAGCAGAAATGGCTGTCCCCTTATTCGATAGAAGTAAAAGAAATTTAGTACTTACAGATGCTGGGAAAATTTTCTTCAATAAATGTAAAGAAATTATTTCTTTATATGATAACTTGCCTACAGAAATTAATAGTCTGTATGGGTTAGAAACAGGGCATATTAACATTAGTATGTCTGCAGTTATGAGTATGCGTAAATTTATAGGGATTTTGGGTGATTTTCATCAATTATATCCAAATATCACTTACAATCTTATCGAAAGTGGAGGGAAAACCACAGAGAACCTCATCTTAAATGATGAAGTGGATATCGGTGTAACGACTTTACCGGTCGATCATCATTTATTTGAATCTATTTCACTCAATAAAGAAGATTTAAGAGTAGTATTACATAGGGAACATCCATTAGCTTATAAAACTAAAATTAAGATGGAGGAACTCGCTGAAGAGAATTTTATACTATTTAATGAAGATTTTTATTTGAATGATAAAATTATCGAAAATGCTAAAAACGCTGGGTTCGTTCCTAATATGGCTTCTCAAATTTCACAATGGAACGTTATCGAGAATCTCATCATCAATAAGTTAGGAATTACAATATTACCTGCAACTATCTCAGAGTTATTAAATGATGATGTGAAAATGATTCAACTCGAAAATGCTAATACAGAATGGGAACTTGGCGTAGTGTGGAAAAAAGATAAGCGTTTAAGTCATGCGACAAATAAATGGATAGAGTTCTTAAAAGAAAAATTGACTGAACAAAAGTAGAGTAATATGTTCGCCTCAATTGTAATTGATTATTAAGACTACAATAGCCAGTTCATATCTTTTATTTATAAGTTGGCTATTGAGTCATGATAAATTTGTATTTTTACGTTACAAATCAATGCTAATAACAGTTGACGATTCAGAGATTAAGAATTGAGGATGATATGTAAACGGTTTCATAGATTAGAGGAATAGAAAACATTCTTAAAATGTATTTTTACTATAGAAGAGTCAGTATTATAATAATAAATAACAATGAAAAAAGTTAGTAACAATTTAGACACAATTTGATAGAAAGGGATGTTGACTATGTATAGGGCTAAATTTTTGGTTAAGTTAGTACTTCAACTTGCACTGATATTACTGATTACCTATATAGGAACAGAAGTGCAGAAATTATTACACATCCCACTAGCAGGTAGTATAGTTGGTTTAATTTTGTTCTTCTTACTTTTACAGTTTAAGATTATTCCAGAAAGTTGGATTGATGTAGGGGCTAATTTCTTACTCAAGACAATGGTATTTTTCTTTATCCCATCAGTGGTAGGTATTATGGATGTAGCTTCTGATATTACGTTAAATTATGTATTATTCTTTATCGTAATTATTATAGGTACATGTGTAGTTGCTTTATCTTCAGGCTTTATAGCTGAAAAAATGGTAGGAAAAGACAAAATAACTAAAGGGACAGATCAGTCATGAATGATTATTTACAAGCCGTTCTCATGATATTATTAACAGTCATTTTGTACTATGGTTCTAAGCGACTCCAAGATAAATATAAAAATCCATTATTAAACCCTGCGCTGATAGCATCAATTGGGATAATAATTATACTATTAGTTTTCGGAGTGAGTTACAAAGGGTATATGAAAGGTGGTACATGGATTAACCATGTATTAAATGCAACAGTCGTCTGTCTTGCTTATCCACTATATGAAAACAGACACAAAATAAAGAAATATCTGTCTATCATTTTTGCAAGCGTACTGACTGGTGTACTTCTTAATTTTGTGTTAGTATTTACAACGTTGAAAATCTTTGGTTATTCTAAAGACACGATTGTCACCCTGTTACCAAGATCAATCACTGCAGCAGTTGGTATTGAAGTTTCCCAAGAATTGGGAGGCACAGATACAATGACTGTACTCTTTATTATAACTACAGGTTTAATCGGCAGTATTTTAGGTTCAATGTTATTGCGTATGGGAGGTTTCAAATCCTCTATTGCTAGAGGATTAACTTATGGAAATGCTTCACACGCCTTCGGTACTGCAAAAGCATTGGAATTAGATATAGAATCAGGAGCATTTAGTTCTATTGGTATGATTCTTACGGCTGTCATAAGTTCAGTCTTAATACCAATACTGATTTTAGTGTTTTACTAAAGGGAAAGATGTACTCGTATACTAGAAAGGGAGGCTATTTGTAAAAATGGCAAAAATTAAAGCAAATGAAGCATTAGTTAAAGCATTACAAGCTTGGGATATTGACCACTTATATGGTATTCCAGGTGACTCAATTGACGCAGTAGTAGATAGCTTACGTACAGTAAGAGATCAATTTAAATTCTACCACGTTCGTCACGAAGAAGTAGCAAGTTTAGCTGCTGGTAGTTACACAAAAATGACAGGTAAAATTGGTGTTGCATTAAGTATCGGTGGACCTGGTTTAGTTCACTTATTAAACGGTATGTATGATGCTAAAATGGACAACGTTCCTCAATTAATTTTATCAGGTCAAACTAATAGTACTTTATTAGGTACTAAAGCATTCCAAGAGACTAATCTTTCTAAATTATGTGAAGACGTTGCTGTATACAACCACCAAATCCAAAAAGGTGACAACGTATTTGAAATCGTTAATGAAGCAATCCGTACAGCTTATGAGAAAAAAGGTGTAGCGGTAGTTATTTGTCCTAACGACTTATTAACTCAAAAAATTAAAGATACTACAAACCGTGCAGTAGATACTACTAAACCTAAACCAGTATCTCCTAAATTCAAGAGCATTAAAAAAGCTGCTAAATTAATTGATAAAGCTAAAAAACCAGTAATGATTATTGGTATGGGTACTCAACACGCTAAAGAAGAATTACGTGAATTTATCGAAGCTGCTAAAATCCCAGTAATTCACACATTACCAGCTAAAACAATCTTACCTGATGATCATCCATACAGCATTGGTAACTTAGGTAAAATTGGTACTAAAACATCTTATCAAACAATCCAAGATGCTGATTTATTAATCATGGCTGGTACAAACTATCCTTACGTAGACTATCTACCTAAGAAAAACATTAAAGCTATCCAAATTGATACAAACGAAGCTAACTTAGGTCATCGTTTCAACATCAATGTTGGTATTTTAGGCGATAGTAAAGTTGCTTTCCATCAACTAACTGAAAATATTAAACACGTTGCTAAACGTCAATTCTTAGATAAAACATTAGAACGTAAAGCTGTTTGGGATAAATGGATGGAACAAGATAAAAATAATAATAAATCACCATTACGTCCAGAACGCTTAATGAAAGCAATCAATGCTAACTTAAAAGATGATGCTATTATCTCAGCAGACGTTGGTACTGCTACAGTTTGGTCAACTCGTTACCTAAACTTATCAGTTAATAACAAATTCATCATCTCAAGTTGGTTAGGTACTATGGGTTGCGGTCTTCCAGGTGCTATGGCAGCTAAAATTGCTTACCCTAACCGTCAAGCTGTTGCTATCGCTGGTGACGGCGCATTCCAAATGGTAATGCAAGACTTCGCAACTGCAGTTCAATATGATTTACCAATGACTGTATTCGTATTAAACAATAAACAATTATCATTCATTAAATATGAACAACAAGCTGCTGGTGAATTAGAATATGCGATTGATTTCTCTGATATGGATCACGCTAAATTCGCTGAAGCTGCTGGTGGTAAAGGTTATGTTGTTAGAGATGCTAGTCGTTTAGACGATATCGTTGAAGAAGCTATGGCTCAAGACGTTCCAACTATCGTAGACGTACACGTTGATCCAAACGCTGCACCATTACCAGGTAAAATCGTTAACGAAGAAGCATTAGGTTATAGTAGATGGGCTTACAGATCAATCACTGAAGATAAAAACTTAGACTTTGATCAAATCCCACCAATCTCTGTAGCAGCTAAACGTTTCTTATAATAGATGATTTACAGAACTCGACTTATTAAGTCGGGTTCTTTTTATATAAAAAATAAAAAAATTGTCTTGTAAACGCTTTATTAACTGTGTATACTTAGTGTAAATAAATATTAAATATTGCGTGTTACTGGTTATGCAGGCATGAGCAAATGAGGTTTACCATCTTTTTGAGTTATTAAAGAAAATGATGGTCTTGTTTGTTCATGTCTTTTTTTATGCCATTACATGTATCAACTATAGATGGAGAGGAATGTTTAATATGTTTAAAAAGCTATTTGGGCAGTTACAACGTATTGGTAAAGCATTAATGCTACCAGTAGCAATATTACCTGCTGCCGGAATCTTGCTTGCATTTGGTAATGCAATGCATAATGAACAACTTGTTCACCTTGCACCGTGGTTAAACCATCCTGTGTTTGTAGCAATTTCTTCAGTTATGGAAGCCTCAGGACAAGTGGTTTTTGACAATTTACCATTATTATTTGCAATCGGAACAGCACTTGGTTTAGCAGGAGGAGACGGTGTAGCAGCACTTGCAGCACTAGTAGGTTACCTTATTATGAATGCGACAATGGGTAAAGTACTACATATCACTATTGATGATATATTCTCATACGCAAATGGTGCTAAGGAATTAAGCCAAGCAGCTAAAGATCCTGCTCATGCATTAATTCTTGGAATTCCGACACTTCAAACAGGTGTATTCGGTGGTATTATCATGGGGGCCTTAGCTGCATGGTGTTATAACAAATTTTATAACATTACATTACCAGCATTCTTAGGTTTCTTTGCAGGGAAGCGTTTTGTACCTATCGTGACATCAGTTGTCGCAATTGCGACAGGTATCATATTAAGTTTTGTTTGGCCGCCTATTCAAGATGGTTTAAATGGTCTTTCAAACTTCTTATTGAATAAGAACTTAACTTTAACTACGTTTATTTTTGGTATTATTGAGCGATCACTTATTCCATTCGGTCTGCATCACATTTTCTATGCACCATTCTGGTTTGAATTTGGCCATTATACGAACCATGCTGGAGATTTAGTACGTGGAGACCAAAGAATTTGGATGGCACAATTGAAAGATGGCGTGCCATTTACAGCTGGCGCATTCACTACAGGTAAATATCCATTCATGATGTTTGGTTTACCAGCGGCAGCATTCGCCATTTATAAAAATGCTCGCCCAGAACGTAAGAAAGTTGTTGGAGGTTTAATGTTATCAGCAGCTTTAACTTCTTTCTTAACAGGTATTACTGAACCATTAGAGTTCTCATTTTTATTTGTGGCACCCATTTTATATGTGATTCATGTATTTTTAGCAGGTACTTCTTTCTTGGTCATGCACTTGTTAGGTGTAAAAATAGGTATGACTTTCTCCGGAGGGTTTATTGATTATATTTTATACGGTTTACTTAACTGGCATCGCACAAACGCGCTTTGGGTTATTCCAGTAGGTATTGTGTATGCGATTGTGTATTACTTCTTATTTGACTTTGCAATTAGAAAATTCAAATTAAAAACACCTGGTCGTGAAGATAAAGAACAAGAGATACGCAATTCAAGTGTTGCTAAATTACCATTTGATGTATTAGATGCTATGGGCGGTAAAGAAAATATTAAACATCTAGATGCTTGTATTACACGTCTTAGAGTTGAAGTCGCAGATAAATCGAAGGTAGACGTTCAAGGATTGAAAGCGTTAGGTGCCTCTGGAGTTCTAGAAGTAGGAAATAACATGCAAGCTATATTTGGCCCAAAATCAGATCAAATTAAGCATGACATGGCAAAGATTATGAGTGGAGAAATTACTAAACCTAGTGAGACAACAGTAACTGAAGAGATTTCTGATGAACCAGTTCATGTAGAAGACGTCATTGAAACTGAAATTTATTCACCTGGACATGGTCAAATGATTCCATTAACGGATGTTCCGGATAAAGTTTTCTCTGAAAAAATGATGGGCGATGGCGTAGGTTTCATTCCTGAAAAAGGCGAAATCGTAGCACCTTTTGATGGTAACGTGAAAACCATCTTCCCAACGAAACATGCGATTGGTTTAGAATCAGATACAGGTGTAGAAGTCTTAATTCACATTGGTATCGATACAGTTAAACTGAATGGACAGGGCTTTGAAAGCTTTGTTCAAGCTGATGAAACTGTAACACAAGGTCAACCTTTAATGAAAATTGATTTAGCTTATCTAAAAGATAACGCACCAAGTATTGTTACGCCGGTAATTATCACAAATTTAGGTGATAAAACATTAACAATTGAAGATGTTAAATCTGTAGATCCGGGAAAAGTTATAATGAAAATTAAATAACACATAATTGGTAGTGCATATTTTTGAGATTTCAAAGATGTGCACTTTTTTTGTATAACATTGACAACGATAACAATAAATAGCAATGTAGTAATGTAAGTTACATAAATGTTATCACTAAAGCTGGAGGTTAAAAGTATGTGTGATTCTAAAATAAACAAGAATTCTAGAGTTAGTCATCAAGGGAACAAGATAATCAATGTTCTCATTTACGTAATAATGGTAGTCGTAATACAAGTTCCTGTGGGTTTATCACTTGTTGCACTTCCATTATCTTTAAGACTGAATGATTGGTATACAATAGCGATGAGTATGTTTATTCTAGGAATTACACTTTTAATCATTTGGGGGATAAGATCCTATTATTTATATCGTACTTATGAATATCAAGATTTTAAGATGAGTATTAAAGATATCTTTATCAATATTGGTTTTTTCTTTCTCGTAATTCTCTGTAGTATTAGTGCGAATGCTTTAATGTTTATTTTTACAGGTAATTCAAACACACAAAATCAGGAAACAATAGATGACAGTTTAAGTTCACTTATGGATAAAAGCCATTTACCTCATCCCACTATTGTATTAGTAACCGTATTGTGTCTTTGTATCATAGGACCATATTTAGAAGAATTGGTATTTAGAGGAATCTTTAAGGAAACTTTATTTATGAAATGCCGCTTTTGGCTACCCTTAATTTTCTCATCATTGATATTCAGCTCTCAACATCTATCATCAAATATATTTTCTTATGCAATTTATTTTTTAATGGGAATTATTCTCTATATTGCTTATGATAGAAGGCGAAACTTGAAGGACAGTATGATGGTACATATATTTAACAATTCTTTAACAACGCTACCTTTTTTAATTATTTATTTATATTTCTATTTTAAATAATAATGAAAGTTTTGATTTAGCAAAAAGCATTTAATTCAAACTTGGTCATCTGTCACATAATGATTAAGTAAGAATTAAATGCTTATTTTTTTAGTGTTTAAAAAAGGGTATATTATACTGGAGTAATATCATTCTCTATAAGTAACTTAATTGCTTTATGGTCAGTTGCATTTCTAAATAATTCGTAGGCATTTTCAATATCACTTAATTTACTATAATGTGTAACTAATTGTTCAGGTTGAATAATTTTACTTTTTAATGCTTCTAACAATTCTTCAGTTGTATTACCAGAAACTAATCCTGTGGTTACATTGATATTTTTAATCCAAAGTTTGTCTATATCAAATTGAACAGGTAGACCATGAACGCCGACGTTCGCAATCGTACCATCGACACCAATGAGTTTTTGACATAAGTCAAAAGTTTGTGGGATACCTACTGCCTCAATGGCTACATCTACACCGCGAGGATTTAATTCTTTCACTTTTTGTATAGCCTCTTCGACATTTTTAGAATTAATTAAATGCGTTGCACCAAGAGAGCGGGCTGTTTGTAATCGGTTATCGTCTAAATCAATCATGATTATTTTAGAAGGAGAGAAGAATTGTGCAGTTAACAGTGTAGCTAAACCAACTGGACCAGCACCTACTATTGCAACAGTGCTTCCTGGTTTGACCTTTCCTTTTAATACACCAATTTCATAACCTGTTGGTAAAATATCTGATAGCATTACAAGTGCTTCATCAGGTAAAGAAGCGGGTGCATGATATAAAGAGTTATCTGCGAAAGGAACTTTAACATACTCAGCTTGAGTACCATTGATTAAGTGCCCAAGAATCCATCCGCCATCATTTTCACAATGAGCGTATATACCTTTTTTACAGTAGTAACACTTACCACATGAAGAAACAGCAGATACGATAACTTTATCACCGACTTTAAAGTTATTAACATTGCTACCAACAGATTCTACAATACCAATACCTTCATGACCTAAAGTTGTATTTTCAGTAACTTCAGGAGTATCTCCTTTAATAATATGTAAATCAGTTCCACAAATTGTTGTTTTAACCATTCTTATAATAGCATCAGTACTTTCAGTAATTTCTGGTTTTTCTTTATCAATGAGTTCAGCCACTCCGGGTTTGACATAGTTGTATGCTTTCATTAGCAAGACCTCCTAATATTGTGAATATTTTCACAATAATTATACCATGCTTTCTGTAAGCGGTTTAAGTCATCTTTATGACAAATAGTAAATTTACTCATATTAATCTTAATTAGTTTATCTAAATGAAAATCTGTAAATAACGTTGTAAAATAAAATTGAATATAGTAAAGGAGAATGAGTTATGAATCATGAAGGTAAATTAGTAGCTGAGAAAGAGATAGAAGTGAATAATTACGATATTGATGCTATGGGGATTGTTAGTAATATTGTTTATGTCAGATGGTTTGAAGACTTACGAACAGTATTTATTAATCAATATATGAATTACTCAGAGATGATTAAGAATCACATTTCACCGATCCTTATGAAAACTGAAATTGAATATAAAGTGCCTATAACGATTCACGATCGCCCAGTGGGTAGATGTTGGCTTGTTCAAGCTAGTAAATTGAAATGGGTTTTTAAATTTGAAATCGCGTCAGGTGATAAAGTGCATTGCGTAGGGTCTCAAATGGGTGGATTTTATGATTTAGATAGAGAAAAAATCACAAAAATGCCACAAGTATTTCAAGATATTCTTAAAAATTAAATAAAAACTTTGCTAAAAGAAAAGTTTTAATTAATAATAATAGAAAATAAAAGGAAGGTGATGACCATGATTCAAACATTACAAAGTATTTATGCATTTAACCAGTTTATTCAATCTAATGAACTAGCAGTTATCCATGTTATGAGAGATCATTGTAGCGTTTGTCATGCTGTCCTTCCACAACTTCAAGACTTATTACAAGAATATCCTTTTGCAAAATTAGGTGTCGTCAATCAATCTCATGTAGAGGAGATTGCTGGAGAATTATCAATTTTTACAGTACCGGTAGATTTAATTTTCTTAAATGGTAAGGAAATGCATAGACAAGGACGTTTTATCGATATGCAATCGTTTGAACATCAACTTAAGTTAATGCATGATTCTCTTAAATAAAGAAATGGAACAACTTTTGTTTCATTTCTTTTTTTATTTAAACTTCATTGATTGGGTAGACCAAAACTTAGTGTTATTATTAGAGACGTGTGACTTTTTCAAGAATAAGAAAAATCAAACATAAAAAAAATGAAAACACTTGGAGGAGGCTCAAATGGAGAAAAAACGTCGTCAAGAACACTTTAAAAACGTTATTTTTTGTTTACTAGGGACGTTAATTATTGCATTAGGAGTCAATTGCTTTGTTATTCCTGGTAATTTAGGTGAAGGTGGAGCAATTGGTCTATCGCTTATTTTGAACTATACATTAGGTATTTCACCGGCGCTAAGTTCATTTATTATTAACGCTATTTTAATTGTTGTAGGATGGAAATTTTTAAGCCGAACGACTGCTATATACACTGCAATAACGATTACGGCAAGTTCTATTTTCCTAGATTTAACAGAGCATTTTGGATTAGGTATTCATGAAAACTTTATCAATTCTGTTTTCGCTGGTTTACTCATCGGTATTGGCACAGGACTTGTTATTGCTGCTCAAAGTACATTAGGCGGGACATCAGTTATTGCTAGAATTATAAGCAAATATTCAGAAGTAAAAACCTCTCAAGCATTATTAATTTTAGATGCTTTAGTCGTGCTATCCTTCCTTCTTGTCTTACCGGTTTCAAATGTACTTTATACAATTGTTATGCTATTCATAGTGGAGAAAGCAATGGCTTTTGTAGTAGAAGGTTTTAATCCTAAGAAGGCTGTGACAGTGATTTCTGAATACAATAGACAAATAAGCTCTGACATATATCAAGCAACTGGCAGAGGGTCAACATTATTAAGTGGTAAAGGCGCTTATCAGCAAAACAATACAGATGTATTATACGCTGTTGTTTCACAAAGTCAGATTGGTACTGTGAAGAAGATTGTTAATTCTTATGATGAAAGTGCCTTCCTCGTTATACACGATGTGCGTGATGTCTTAGGTAATGGTTTTATTAATACTAAATAATTAATCTTCTTATTTAATTAGGGACTGTTGAAGCCATTTACTCAAAGTTTTTCTATTTTTGATTTAAAATGGTATTAAATAGAAAATGAGGAGGTCGACTTTCAGATGTTGAGAAAATTAGCAACCATTATAGGATCCACTATTGTCGGCACAATTTTATATGCAAGAGTCAAAGAAAAGAGAAGTTATAAGAGCTTTTTACAAGAAAAAATGATTCGCATGTCTGGAATGAAAAAAACGTTTGAAAATGTACAAGATGCAGAAAAAGCTCTAGAGGAAACGAAATACGAAACAGCGGGTAAATATAGTGGAACAGATTATGAATTTAGTCATGGAGTTCAAATTAAAGACTACGATGGTTCCTTAGTTTATATCGTCAATGATGAAGGACAACGCGATCAACGTACTATTTTGTATATACACGGTGGAGCATGGTTTCAGGACCCATTAGATTATCATTTTGAATACATGGATTTATTGGCTGATTCGCTAAATGCGAAGGTTGTTATGCCAATTTATCCAAAAATTCCACATAGGGATTATCGTACTACATTTGAATTACTGACAAAGCTGTATCATCATTTGCTAAATAAAATAGATGATTCAAAACAAATGATAATAATGGGGGATTCTGCTGGTGGACAAATTGCATTAGCGTTTGCTCAACACCTTAAAAAAGATAGTGAACCACAACCAAGCCATATTGTATTAATTTCACCTGTTTTAGATGCAACATTTAGTAATCCAGAAGCTCGAAAATATGAAAAAGAAGATCCAATGTTGGGTATTGAAGGTAGTAAATATTTAGTCAATTTATGGGCTGGCGATGCACCTTTAGATCATTACAAATTATCACCAATGTATGGAGATTTAGAGGATTTGGGGCATATTACTATAACAACGGGTACGAAAGAAACATTGTATCCAGATGCTGTTAAATTCTCAACTATGTTGAATGAAAAGGGTATTAATCACGAATTTATACCAGGTTATAGCTTGTTCCATATTTATCCTATTTTTCCTATTCCAGAACGAGAACGCTTCTTAGAACAATTAAAGCGTATTATCCTAAAATAATTTCGATAAGTTAAAAGCTCACATGAGAAAAATCACTCATTATGGTATTTCCTCATGTGAGTTTTTTAAATTTTAGTGGCTGGTAATCATTTTAGTTGTCGATATTGGGTTGCTTTTTCAAAGAAAGAACTAAAATAAGAACGACTATGATAATAATTCCTAATATTTGAAAAGCCTTAAATGATACATCTAGAAATAAACCACTTGCTACAACTGCAACTACAGGTTCTATCGTACCAAATAACGTTGTTTCTTTAGCTGATAGATATTTCAAGCTATCAATAAATAGATAATATGCTAGAGCAGTGCCTCCAATAATTCCAAATATTAAATAAAGAAACGTTGACACATGCCATTGAGTCATACTGACGTTCCAAATAGGATGACGTAAAGTCATAATTATACCGGAAATAATCATTGCCCAACCAACGACTAAAATGGAGGCATATTTATTCAATAATTTTTCCGCATAGATAGTGTAAAATGCTAGAGCTAATCCGGCCAAGATTCCCCAAAATAAGCTTGAAGGGGCAACAATTAATTTAGAAAGTGAACCATTTGTTAAGAGCAGAAATGTACCGACAAGTGTCAAGAGTACAACAACTATATCAAATGCCCTTAGCTTTTCTTTACCTCTGAATGCAAACCATAGAATGATATATACAGGCGCAATATATTGTAATAAAGTAGCGACTGCTGCATTACCTTCATTAATTGATGCCATGTAAGCATATTGAACGATTAACATGCCAAAGAGACTATAAATTATCAAAGTAATCACGTGAGATACACGAGTAAAAATGACAAATATGGATTGTCTAGAATTCATTATTTTAAACATGACTAATAAAAATAAACCGCTAATTATTAATCTTGTAGTTACATACCAGTCTACATTGATTCCTGCATGCTTAAATAGAAAATCTGAAACAGTTCCCCCTAATCCCCATAAGCTTGCCCCTATAATAGCGAATAAGATACCTTTTAATCTCGATTGTTTATAACCTTTCAATTCGCCACCTCCATAATGATGATTAATCTCATGATATATAGTATATAATTAGAAATATATCTTTTTACTTTAAAAAAGTATCAATATATTGAGGTTGATATCCATGACAATAAATATCCGATTGAAAGAAAATTTAGAAGAAATTATTCATTACCCAGATTCCTTATGGCAACATATCATGTTACATACTCAACTTGACCAAACGATTCTAGGTTATATCCCTTTGCATTGGCACAATGATTTACAGCTGATGGTGGTCACTTGTGGGACTATTCAAATTGAAATTGCTAATCAAACCGTTGTATTAAAAAAGGATCAAGCTTTGTTTATTAATACAAATGTAGTTCATAAAATAGAAGGGCTTGAAGCGGATACTTCCTTTTACTGTTGGAATATTGGTTTACCTGATGCGACAGACTATGTAAATTATAAATATGTAAATCAAATTATTAATACGCTTGATAAGCATCCTTATATGAAAATAAATGGTGTCAATGTAGAAGAAAAGATATTAATTGAAAAGATAAAAAATGTAGGAGAATTATTTGAAGCAAAAGATAAGCATTATCAACTTAATATATTAAGTGAGTATTATATTTGTTTGAAATATCTCGTCATGCTGATTGATCAAACTCATCATTCCAAACAATATTATTACTTTGATCAAAGAATAAAAGATTGCATAAACTTTATTCAGAGTAATTACACATATAAAATAAAAATGCATGACTTATGTAAGATATCCTGCATTAGCAGTTCAGAAACGATTAAGCTCTTTAAAAGGTATGTAGGTATGACGCCTTTCCAATATTTATTACACTATCGATTGGAAAAGGGCGCAAAGCAACTTAAATTAACTCATAATAATGTAACGGAAGTAGCTATGGATTGCGGTTTTTCTACAACGAGTTATTTCATACAGATGTTTAAAGATAAATACAAAGTTACACCTAAACAATTTCAATTATCACATTAATAAAAATGCGAATTCTGTTATCAATATACCTGATAACTGGAATTCGCATTTTTTGGTGTTTGATGGTAATTATTTTGAGTGTTATTCGAATCTACATTTTTGTAGTTAGAAGTTGTGAAAGAGTGTGAATGAGATGAATCTGAATGACTTGATGTTGAACTTACGTCCTCATCACTATTTCTAGATGTGTTGTTGATACGAGAATGATCACTATCTAAAACTGAATTACTCATATCTTTACCTTGTAAACTACCGATAAGTATAAAAGCAAGATAACAACTACAAACAACTAGTATGATTGCAAGATAGACGCCAACAGCGAGTTTTACTGGTTTATCCATCCATATCCTCCTAAGGTCGTAGTAACTTTCATATTTAAGGTAACATGTGTTTTTTAAGCTAATGTAAATTCAAAGTAAAATTCTCATTACTTTACTAAAGATATGAAATGAATTAAAAAATTCTACAATATAAAAATAAAATTTATCATTTTTTCTAAAAAATGCATAGTGTATATGTAATAACTTTACATTTATTTACATTATCTTAATGTTGGGTTAAAAGATTTAAAACTGAGTCAACACGCACATGATAGTCTACTACTAGTTAGAGAATAAAAAAATTTGTAATGAATTATGATGAATTATATAGATTATATTGACTTTTGATTAATTTTTTATTTAGACTTTACTATGATGGAAACGTTTTAAATTTTTGTAAAAATTGTGAGTTAATTAATTTAAATTAGTGTTTATCATTTTCCATTAACAATTTAATATTACATAGAAAAGCGAGGTAAGACGGATTGATTCTCATTATAGTGTGTGTCCTGTTGATTCTATGGCTAGGAATTAAAGAAAAAAGACGTCATGCGAATCGACTAAAGAAAATCCCTTTACGAATTAATATCAATGGGATTCGTGGGAAATCTACAATCACTCGAATGGCTTACAGTGTGCTTCGAGAAGACCATTACAGAGTAATCGGTAAAACGACTGGAACAGATGCGAGAATGATGTACTGGTTCACACAGAAAGAATACGATGTAATTAGAAAACCTCAAGGTGCAAATATTGGTGAACAGCGTGATATTATTCGTAAGGTTGTAAAGCAAAAAGCAAACGCACTTGTTAATGAGTGTATGGCTGTTAACCCTGACTACCAAATTACATTCCAAAAAGATTTAGTAAAGGCAAACATTGGCGTTATTGTAAACGTGATGGAAGATCACATGGATGTATTGGGTCCAACTCTTAAAGATGTAGCTCAAGCCTTTACAGCAACTATTCCATATAATGGTAAATTAGTTGTAATGAAAGATGAATATACTGATTTCTTCGCGAAAGAAGCTAAAAAGCGAAATTCGGAAATCATCGTTGTAGATAAAGACGAAATACCTGAATCATACTTAAGAAAATTTGACTACTTAGTCTTCCCGGATAATGTTGCCATTGTCTTAGGTATAGCAGAGGCTGTTGGTGTAGATTATGAAACAGCACTTCAAGGTATGTTAAATGCCCCAGCCGATCCAGGTGCGGTGCGTATTAAATATTTCCATGCAAATAACACGCAAAATGTCTTTGTTAATGCTTTTGCTGCAAATGAACCAAAATCAACGAAGGCAATTTTGAATAAAGTTGAATCATATAATTATCCATACAAAAAGAAAATTATCATTTTAAATTGTCGTTCAGATAGAATTGATAGAACACAATTATTCGTTGAAAATTTCTTAGAAGATGTTGATTATGATGTTTTAATTTGTACTGGTAAGAGTACGCAAATGGTTTCAAACCTAATGCAAAAAATGCCAGATAAGAAATATTTAAATTACGAAGGGCAAGAATTCTCTGAAATTGAAAAAGGAATTATGCATGAGTCAGAAAATGCACTTGTCTTTTGTGTAGGAAACATCCACGGCCCGGGTGGAAGAATAGCGGAATTCATAGAAGGGATAGAATAAAAAAATGATAGGTTCAGAGTTATATTTCTCCTTATTCGTAGGTGTTATTCTCAGTTTAATATTTGCTGAGAAATTCGGGATCAACCCGGCAGGACTTGTTGTTCCTGGTTACTTAGCTTTAATTTTTGATCAACCCATAATGTTATTATCAGTATTGATTATTAGTTGTTTAACTTACTTTATTGTTAATAACGGTATTAGTAAATGGGTGATTTTATATGGTAGAAGAAAATTCGCTGCTATGATTTTAACTGGTATGGTACTCAAGTTTATATTTGACTTAATTTATCCTCTCACGCCATTTGAGATGGTTGAAGTTTCAGGTATTGGTGTTGTCATTCCAGGAATCATTGCAAATACGGTTCAAAAGCAAGGTGTCGTAATTACATTATCAACTACAATGTTATTAACTTGTATTACTTATGTCATCTTGTTCTTATATAGCTTTATCAACTAATCACGAACAAGGAGCGCGTATTAATGAAAAAGAAAAAACGATTATCGCCCAGTGAGTGGTTACTTAAACAGTCTAAAAGACATAAAAGAAGAAACACGCTTTACACGGCGATTGTCCTTTTATCAGCTTTAATTCTATTAGTATTTGCGATCAGAGCAATACATGTCGATCCTGTCAAAAGTGATGCCAAAAGTGGAAATAGCCTTCGATTTACATACTTAGGCAACATTACTTTAAATAAACACATTCGCCAAAATAATTTGAATGATGTATTTGCAGGAATTCAAGACACGTTAAAGAATAGTGATTTTTCTTCGGCTTCTTTATTGGTTAATGAATTTTCAAAAAATCAAAAAGATGATCTTAATAAAAACATAGAAAATATCATGTTCTTACGTAAACAAAATATTAAAAGTGTAAATCTCATCAACAAGTCTATTGATAATATTCAAGCGACAGAGTTAATGAGAAAAGTTGAATCTCAAGCAGGTTATAACTTTTTAACAGGAAATGGTTCAAATCCTATAAATAGTAAAACTGTTCAACAAGAAATTAAAGGTAAGAAAATCGCAAATGTATCATTTACAGATGTTGAATCAAATTATACTAAACCTTTAAAAAATACGACTTCAATCAGTTTAGATCCGAAGATTTTTTATCCACTCATTAAGAAGTTAAAAGAAAACAATGATTACGTAGTAGTTAATGTTGACTGGGGTATTCCTAATGAAAGAAATGTAACTGATAGACAAAAAGAATATGCGCACGCATTATCAGATGCTGGTGCTGACATTATTGTTGGTCATAATTCAGTTGTACAGAAAATAGAAAAATATAAAAATACACCTATTTTCTATAGTTTAGGTAATACAACTTCAGATGACTTCTTATCGAAAAATCAAAAAGGCATGATCGTACAACAAGATTGGAACGGAAAACATAATAAATTCCATATCACACCAATTCAGTCAAAAGACGGTAAAATCTCTAAAGATGATATGAATAAATTGGATCATGTAAGATTCCATAACAATATCAAAGATAAAACAGTTAATTTAAAATCAGATAATAGTGGAGGTTATACTTTTGAATATTAAAAAACATTGGTTGCCAATCGTCGTTGTCATCTTAGTTATTGTCATTTTCTTATTAGTGACATTTGCCAAAGCAAATGAAGGTTTAGATCATTATGAACAAAATGAATTGAAAAATGGAGAACAGCAATATCTTTCAAAAGGGGCAAGCTAAATATGAATATATATAATAAAGTGACCTTGAGTGTCATTTTAGTTATAACAATTGTGATTTCGTTCCTCTTTTATTTCTTAACAACAGAGAAGAAAGTGGACAAAGACACGTTATATGAAAATAAGATAGCGAACCATAAACAATCTGGTAACCAAAAAAATTATGGTGTTGCCTCTAATAATGCAATTGCAACTAAAGTAGGTAATAAAATAATTGAAGATGGCGGTAATGCAACAGATGCAGCTGAAGGTGTTGCTTATGCTCTAGCTGTAACTGAACCTCATTCGTCTGGTTTAGGCGGTGGGGGCGCAACGCTAACGTACAATGGTAAAGATGGAGAAGTCCCTAAAATGTATGAATATAAGACAATGTCTTCATACAATTATAAACAAGGCGACAAAATCGGTGTACCTGGCTTCGTTAGAGGTATGCATGATATGCATGAAAAAGAAGGTAAAATGGATGAGAAGAAAATCTTTAACTACGTCATTCCTTTAGCAGAAGATGGCTTCGAAGTAGATTCAGAACTTGAACGTAGTTTGAAAATTTACGGCTCTAAGATTGACCGTAATTCACCTTTCTTCAAAGGAAGTAAAACAGTACGTGAAGGTGACGTTGTTAAGCAAAGTAAACTTGCTGACACGTTAAAGAAAATCCGTGATAAAGGCCCAGATTACTTCTACAAAGACGTAGGCAAAAGTATTTCTAAACAGTTAAAAAATAAATTGACTGAAAAGGACTTCACAACCTTCAAAACTGAATCAAAAGAACCAGTAAGCACAACTTATAAAAATAACAAAATTTATTCAGCTTCTAACCCATTAGGTGGTACGCTAACTTTACAAGGTTTAAAAGTTGATGAACAAGAAAACCAAAATAATGCTGACCGTACTAGCTTTATTACTGCGATGATTAAATCACGTGATTTAATGTACCAAAACCGTGATATTGTTAATGGTTCAGAAGCAAGTAACGACCAACAATTATCGGATGATTACTTACTTGGTCAATTAAATAAAGTTAATGTTGGAAGCAACACAGAAAATGGTAGTGACTTTAACCAAATAAGAACTGATAATACAAGTACAACGCACTTTGTAGTTATTGATAAAGATGGTAAATTAGCAAGTACGACTAATACACTTTCAAGTTACTTTGGATCTGGTGATTTCATGAAAGAAGGATTCTATATGAACAACTCATTAGGAGACTTCTCTAAAGAATCAACGAGTCCTAACTATGGGGAACCTCATAAAGCACCAAGATCATTCATTTCACCATCAGTAGTGGTAGGTCCTAACTTCTACATGGGTATTGGTACTCCTGGAGGTAACAAAATTCCTACTATCTTAGATGAGGTTATCGTAGATTATTTAAATGGTAACGGTACGTTGCAAGAATCTGTTGATAAACCACGTTTTTATAATGATGGTGGTACAGTTTATTATGAAAATGCTACAAGCGATGAAGATATTAACATCTTCAAAAGTTTAGGTTATGGCGTTCAAGAAAAACGTAATGACCCTAACTTCGGTAGTGTTCAAGGTGCCGTGTATGATAAAAATAAAAAATCAGTAGACGTCGGTTCAGATGTTGGTAACCGTTAAAAATTAAATACAAATAATAGTACACCTTCAAAGTTGAAATCATATCACTTTGAAGGTGTTTTTATGTATTTAGTGGAATCATGTGATTAAAACATTTAATTTTAAAATGACTGATTTATGATTGCAATATTAATTTTCCCTCACCGTAAAAAAATTTATGCATATCCGACAGTTTTATGACATTGGGTGTAAGCGTATACAGGTCAATTCATAAATAGTATGATGATTGAGTAAAAGTTTTACATATTATTTAAGACTTCGAGGTGGCTTATGGATATTATAGCTTTATTAATAGGATTAGGACCGTTATTAGGTTGGGGATTGTTCCCAACGATTGCATCTAAATTTGGTGGACGACCTGTGAACCAAATCTTTGGTGCAACAGTCGGGACATTAATCTTTGCAATTATATTAGCCGTGGTAAAAGGTATTGGAATACCCGGAGGTATGGCACTCATATTTTCAATTATTTCAGGTGCCGGATGGGCATTTGGTCAAATTATTACATTTAAAGCGTTTGGGTTAGTAGGATCATCTAGAGCTATGCCTATTACAACAGCTTTTCAATTATTAGGTGCTTCGTTATGGGGCGTATTCGCTTTAGGTAACTGGCCTGGTATAGCAAACAAAATGATTGGATTCGTAGCACTCATAGTAATTTTAGTTGGCGCACGCATGACAGTTTGGTCAGAGAAAAGTGAACAAGAGTATAGTCAAAATCTTAGAAAAGCAGTGGTTTTATTACTTATTGGTGAAATTGGATATTGGGTTTATTCAGCTGCACCACAAGCTACAGATATAGGTGGATTAAAAGCATTTTTACCACAAGCTATTGGTATGGTAATTGTAGCAGTCATCTATGCTCTAATGAATATGAACAAAGGGAATGCCTTTAAAGAAGCAGTCAGTTGGAAACAAATTATTTCTGGTTTCTTCTTCGCCTTTGCCGCGTTAACATATTTAATTTCAGCCCAACCCAATATGAATGGACTAGCTACTGGTTTCGTTCTTTCCCAAACTTCAGTCGTTTTAGCAACTTTAACAGGTATTTTCTTTTTAAATCAGAAGAAAACACCAAAAGAATTAATGATTACTATTATCGGATTGGTTTTAATTCTTATTGCTGCTTCCGTAACTGTATTTATTAAATAACTTAGTGAGGGATTGATATTTATGAAAAAGACAGCAGTATTAAATAGTCATGTTTCACAAGCTATCTCAACTTTAGGACATTATGATTTAATTACCATCAACGACGCAGGAATGCCTATACCTAATGATGAAAGACGTATTGATTTAGCAGTAACTAAAGGCTTACCAAGTTTTATAGATGTACTTGAAAATGTTTTAACAGAAGTGGAGATTCAAAAAATTTACTTAGCAGAAGAGATAAAAACAAATAATTCAACTCAGCTTAAAGCAATTAAACACTTAATCGAGGAACATGTAGAGATTGAATTTATTCCTCATAGTAAAATGAAAGAGATGCTTCAATCACCACATAATAAAGGGAACATTAGAACAGGAGAGACCACACCATTCTCTAATATCGTATTAGAATCTAATGTCACTTTTTGATAGAAAGCACGATTGAAGAATTATATATCTAAAAAGGGGGCTATTTCAATGAGTAGAAACAAGGTAGTTATAGTAGGTTCAACCAATGTTGATAAATTTATTAACGTGACGCGTTTTCCTAAACCAGGAGAGACATTACACATTGATCAAGCGCAACGAGAATTTGGTGGAGGAAAGGGTGCTAATCAAGCGATTGCAGCTGGTCGTCTAGAAGCTGAAACAACTTTTGTTACTAAAGTAGGTAAAGAAGGGAATGCCGATTTTATCATTGAAGATTTCAAAGAGGCGTCTATTAATACGGAATATATTTTAACCGCTGATAATGAAGAAACAGGACAAGCTTTCATAACAGTATCAGAAGACGGTCAGAATACAATTTTAGTATATGGTGGAGCAAATATGACTTTAAGTGCTAAAGATGTCATGGCAGCAGAACAACCAATTACTGAAGCGGACTTTGTTGTGGCACAATTAGAAATACCAATTGAAGCTATAGAACAAGCCTTTAAAATTGCTAAAGCAAATGGTGTAACAACTGTACTCAATCCTGCCCCTGCGATTGATTTACCTAAATCTTTATTAACATTAACAGATATTATTATTCCTAATGAAACTGAAGCTGAACTACTATCAGGTATCTCTATCACTAATCAAGATAACATGAAAGAAACCGTAGAATATTTCTTCAAATTAGGAATTTCAACAATACTTATTACGCTTGGGGAACAAGGTACATATTATGCCACTGAGAATGAATCCAACATTGTTCCATCCTATAAAGTAGAAGCTATTGATACTACTGCTGCAGGTGATACATTTATTGGAGCTTTTGTGAGTCAATTAAACAAAGATTTGAGTAATTTGGAACAAGCTATCCAATTCGCTAATCAAGCATCATCTTTAACTGTTCAACGACAAGGAGCTCAAGCAGCTATTCCTACTAGAGATGAAGTAATCAATGTCTATAAATAATTAGCTGGTCTTATAAGTGAAAGGTATTTCATTACGTATTCATAATTAAAAAAATGCTCTAAGAAGTTGTGTTAAAACAATCATCTTAGAGCTATTATTTTTTCTAAAATACTATTAACTCCAAACTTTAAGTTTTCATATAGTATGTAAGCATATATGATATAAATATACAGAGATAACTTAATACATATTTGACATAAACGAAGGGTGATCAAAAGATGGAAGAAGTTGTTTTAGGTATTGATTTAGGAACGAGCGCAATTAAAATTATCGCAGTCAATCGCCAAGGCGAAGTATTGGAGACTGTAAGTGAACCATTGAAATTATTTCAAGAGCAACCTGGATATAGTGAACAAGACCCTAATGAATGGTTTCAAGCTACTAAGCGTGGCGTTAAGCGCATTATCTCTTCAAATGCTTTAAAGAATAAAGCTGTGAAAGGTCTTTCGTTCTCAGGACAGATGCACGGTCTAGTCGTCTTAAATAAAGAAGGACAGCCCTTACGCAATGCAATACTCTGGAATGATACTAGAAATTCGGAACAGTGTCGTCAAATTAAAGAAGTGTATGGTGAGAGACTCAACTATAACCCAATATTAGAAGGATTTACATTACCTAAAATGTTATGGGTTCAACAACATGAGCCTGAAATTTGGGAACAAGTGAATGTATTTATGTTACCTAAAGATTATTTACGATATTGTTTAACGAATCAAATTAATATGGAATACAGTGATGCGGCTAGCACATTATTATTAAATCCTAAAACAAATTTGTGGACAAAAGATGTGGGCTCAATTTTCAATATCCCTGATATTTATCCATCATTAGTCAATTCACATGAATGTGTTGGGTACGTTAGCGAATTACTGGCAGATGAACTAGGTTTAAAGCATCAGGTTGCTGTATTTGCCGGAGGTGGGGATAATGCCTGTGGAGCTATAGGAGCTGGCGTGATTAATGATAAAGAGGCATTATGTAGTATAGGAACATCTGGCGTTGTATTAAATGTTGAACATAATCATGTTACAGAGTATGATCAGAATTTACATTTCTTCAATCACAGTATTCCTAATACGTATTATGCGATGGGAGTTACATTAGCTGCAGGTTATAGTTTGAATTGGTTGAAGACCACATTCTTTGAAAATGACTCCTTCGCCCAAATTTTAGATTCTGCTGAAAGTGCCAAACTAGGAGCAAATGGCTTATTATTTGCTCCTTACTTAGCTGGTGAACGCACGCCACATGGGGATGCCTACATTAGAGGTAGTTTTATTGGTATTAGTGGACAACACAAAAAAGCAGATTTTGCACGTGCAGTTATAGAAGGTATTACTTATTCTTTATATGATTCAATCAAAATAATGCGAGAAGCAGGACACGAAATCAATTCAATTACCTCAATTGGTGGAGGGGCTAAAAGTAAGTTCTGGCTTCAACTTCAAGCAGATGTTTTTAATATGAAAGTGAAAAAATTAAAACATGAAGAAGGTCCAAGTATGGGAGCAGCTATGCTTGCAGCATACGGACTAGGTTGGTTTGAAAGTGTAGCTGATTGTGTTGAGACATTTATTAAAGTTGAAGAAGTTTTTAAACCTAATGCCGAAAATCATAAACGATACGAACAATTCCATAATGTTTATCAACGAGTCTATAAGCAAACGAAAGAACTAACAAAGGAACTGCTAGCGATTACAAAGTAAAGTACCAACTCTCGGACAATTCTTGTGCGAGAGTTTTTTATCTTGATAACTCTAAATGCAAAACCTAGACTTTATATAGAAATTTATTGAAAAAAGTGAATTATTGAAAAGATGGGAAACAATAATTGATTTTTAGTTTGAGCGACAAAAAAGAAAAATTATTTTCAAGGAAATGAATATTGACATTACACTAAATAGAACGTTTAATAAAATTATATTTTAACAATTAATATATGAGCACAATTAAAAAATAAGACACCGAGAGGATGATAATATGTTAATTTTGAAACAAGAATTGTGTGAGTTTCTAAGCCGTATGTCGCCACGAACGTTTGCGTATATGAATGAACTCGACTATCCTAATTTATTACTTGAACTTGAACACCAAGATATTACACTACCCACTACACACCAACTTCAAAGGTCAATTCAATTCCCTCAATATCAACCACCTTCGCATCAACTAAATAATCAGTTTATCAATCTAAGAGATGAAGCTGAAAGTGATATTAATGATGAAAAGTTACGTTTTTTACAATTCTATCCTGTCAACCAGCACAGTGAAATGTTGAGTGCATACTCTAGAATGACCCAATTAAAAATCAAAACAACTGTTAAACCACTTAAATTATCATTCCCATTAGATCCAGATACATTAACTGATAAACTCAACCTTCCACCTGCTCATGAAAATCGCGACATTCCTTTACTCCTATATATGCTTCAAAAACTACTTTCAGAACTCAAAAAATGCAATTTAAAATTCTCTATTCAAGATAATATTATAGAAATCATCTATCCCAGTCATATTGTTAAAGTCTTCATTAATTTATATAAAAACAATCAAAGCATCTATCCTCTACAAATATTTGTTAGTGCTTACTGTAGATACGCACCATTTATTGAGCAAATGGAATCAATATCTATGTCTACATCTAAAGAAGTGTTAACAAATGTAGACAAACTTTTCTTACTTATACTTGAATTACCAGAAAGACTTACAAGACAAGAATTTTCATTGAGTCAAAAGAATTATGACTTAGCTGAAAAATTATTTTTCATTAAAGGGTAACTTTTACTTATTGAAAAGATATAGAGGTAGAAGTCCGCCTAATTAATTAAAATGATATAGGTAAGAGTAGAAAATGATAAAATTCACCCGTGAATCTGAAAATAGGTTTAAGGGTAAAAATACAATTTTAAATTAAACATTCATATTTAAGGGCTGGTTGCACTAGAAATTTGCAATAAGCCCTTAAAAATTGTGAGCAATTTGTTACATTTTGAGATAATAAGCGTTAGAATATATAAGTCGCCTAAATGATATGTACTAGTTATCTGTACATCATATGAAGACGATTTTGAGGTAAGGGTAAATTAATGTTTATGATAGCGTTTACATTCGTCAGGGCTAGGTGTAAAATGTTTCGAATAAAATCAAATAACAAAATAATTTCTCTTTTGTACTTTTTGCAACAATAAAAATATAACTTAGTGAATTATTTCACAATATCTACTAATTTATTTGTTGTAAATTATTGAAATCGCTTTCTTAAGGGTGTACGATAGCTATGGCCTAAAAAAACAGAAAGAAGGTTATGGGGAAATGAATATAATCTTAGGAGTAGGGACACTAGTAATTGTACTTATCATCATGACGCTGTTCTTAAACTTTGCGCCATATGGTAAACAAGGTTTACAAGCTTTATCAGGGGCAGCTTGTGCCACATACTTACCACAAGCATTCTTAAGTTATGCTATCGGTGGCGTGTTCCACATTAAATTTTTTCAAGAAATTGGTGACTTAGCAGGGAGTTTAAGCGGAATTGCAGTTGGTATTTTAACTTGTTTAAACTTGGGTGTATCTCCAGTTTTTGCTGTTATCGTTGGTTTAGTTTTACATGACTCAAAATTATTGCCAGCATTTATAGCAGCATATATTATTGCTTTTGGGATTAAATTGATAGAGAAAAAAGTTCCAGAAGGACTAGATTTAATTGTTGTAATTTTATTGGCTCCAGCAATTACATTTGGTTTAGCAAATTTAATTTCACCAGGGGTTATCGCTGTACTTAAACAAATTGGTTCAGCTATCTCATCTGTAGGTAATGATAATCCTTATGCTTTAGCAGTTATATTAGGACTAGTTATACCTGTAACAGGCATGACGCCTTTAAGTTCAATGGTCTTAACAAGCTTATTAGGGCTTACAGGTATTCCAATGGCAATCGGTGCATTAACATGTACTGGTGCTTCATTCGTTAACGCAGTACTATTCAGTAGACTGCATATTGGTAAGAAAACCAATGCGTTCGCAGTATTTATCGAACCATTGACACAAATAGATTTAATTGCAAAATATCCACTACAACTTTATGGTACGAATGCCATCATCGGTGTTGTAAATGCTTGTATCGTTACATTCAGTGGACTAGTAATCAATGTAAAAGGTATGGCTACACCGATCGCAGGTGCGATTGTATTATTTGGATTTAATAATGCAGTGACTTCTATCATAACTATCATCACAGTGGGTATAGTAAGTGTAGTACTAGCATTCGTTATGAGTTCAATTATCAAGAAGTTTAACTTAATGAATATTAGTTTCAAATTACCAGGGAAAAAGAATCGAGTTAAGGAGAGTGTTTAATAATGGCTAAAAGCTATGATTACCAAAGTGCTTTTGACATTATTGGACCAGTTATGATGGGACCATCAAGTTCTCATACTGCTGGTGCAGTTAAAATAGGTAACTCAGCACGTGCTGTTTTAGGAGACATGCCTAAAACTTTAGAGATTCATTATTATGAATCTTTTGCTAAGACGCACCAAGGACATGGTACAGACGTAGCTGTAGTTGGTGGTGCTATGGGCTATAGCACCTTCGATAGCCGAATTAAATCAGCATTAGATATAGCTAAGGATGAAAATATTGATGTTGATATCATCGAAGAAGATGGAGAAAGTATCGGTCAACATCCTAACTGTGCTTATATTAAGGCGAACTCTGAAAGTGGACGTCACATTGAAGTCATTGGTATTTCAATTGGTGGCGGTACAATTAAACTTAAAGGCATTAACGTCAATGGCTTAGAAGTTGAAATTAACAATGGACTTCCAATGTTAGAAATAGACGGCGAAATGGATAAAGCTCAGGTGAATCACTTAATCAACGACATGACAGATATGGAAATTGATTTTGGTGATGAAACTGTCAAGACGAGCGACAATAATGGTCTAGTTGTATTACCTTTAAATAAAGCAATCTCAGAATCAACATTAAACAAAATTAGAGAAAAATACAGTGACTTAAACGTTTCCTATATCAATTAGAGGGGGATTATAAATGTTTGATTCAATTAGAGAGACAATAGATTATTCTGTTGAACATGACATTTCCTTCGCTGATATCTTGATCAACGAAGAAATGGAAAGAGAAGGTATATCACGCGACGAAGTACGTGAACGCATGAAACAAAATCTTGAAGTGATGCGTGATGCAGTAGAAAAAGGTACTACTGGAGACGGTGTAGAAAGTGTTACAGGTTATACAGGCCATGATGCGGCAAAACTTCGTGATTACAACGAAAACAATCATGCTTTATCAGGGAAAGAAATGATTGAAGCCGTTAAAGGCGCAGTTGCAACAAACGAAGTGAATGCAGCAATGGGTATCATCTGTGCTACACCTACAGCTGGTTCCTCGGGAACTATTCCCGGAGTTCTTTTCAAATTAGAGAAAACTCATGATTTAACTGAAGATCAAATGATAGATTTCCTATTTACTTCAGCATTATTTGGACGTGTAGTTGCAAACAACGCAAGTGTTGCTGGTGCTACAGGCGGTTGCCAAGCAGAAGTTGGTTCTGCGTCAGCAATGGCTGCAGCAGCTTCTGTAGCTATCTTTAATGGTACTCCAGAGCAATCTGGTCATGCGATGGCACTTGCGATAAGTAACTTATTAGGTTTAGTTTGTGATCCTGTAGCAGGACTCGTTGAAATTCCTTGTGTAATGAGAAATGCTATTGGTTCAGGTAACGCATTAATTTCAGCAGACCTTGCATTAGCTGGCGTTGAAAGTCGTATTCCAGTTGATGAAGTTATCGGTGCGATGGACAGAGTTGGTCGTAATTTACCTGCATCTCTTCGTGAAACAGGTTTAGGTGGTCTAGCTGGTACACCAACTGGTGAAGAAATTAAACGTAAAATTTTCGGTGAAGCTGAAAATATGGTAAATAATAAATAACTTATAAATATAATGATGAAGCACTTTAGTTTTGTGTATGGCAAGACTAAAGTGCTTTTTTCTAAGGTTATAAAGATTAACTGTTTTAGTAAGTACATAGTTGAATGATTAAAAAGGATTACAATAGACTATGGTCTATTGCATTAAGAACACCGTCGAAATTAGAATTCGCATATTAGATGAACACAATAGTCAAGAAACTATTATGTAAGAAGCACTAAAGAATTATTACCATCATAAGTGCTTCTTTAGTATTGCAAAATGTGGGTCCCCAATCTAAAATAGCTTAAAAGGGGTTGATGCAATGCTAAGATTATTCCTTATCTTTCTAGCATTCATCATTAACACAACGATAACTTATTTATGGACTACAGAGGGGACATGGGTCAACTTATTATTTAAATCATTATCATTAAGTATGATTCTCGTTTTTATGTTCTACTATATTCGTTTTGTTATTGAAAATAAAAACAAAGAATGAAATTTAACCAAAGACATTCCTTAGTTAAATTTCATTCTTTTTTATTGATGTAAATCAAGCTGATAAAATGCTAAATCGAGCCATCTTTCAAATTTATATCCTACATTTTTAATTGTTCCAGCGTGAGTGAAATTAAATTTTTTATGTAGCTCAATACTTCCTACATTAGAAGCATCTATCCCCGCTACAATTGTTCGATAATTTTTGGCCTTTGCGTCTTGAATGAGTATTTCTAATAACTTTGAAGCTATACCTTGACCACGATAGTCGGGATCAACATAAATCGAATGTTCAATAGAATAAAGATAGGCTGGCCAATCTCTAAAAGAGCCATATGTTGCATAACCTATAACATGATGGTCTTTAACATATACCCATATAGGTTCTTCGGCTATTGATTTTGTTTCAAACCACTGTAGTCGTTCTTCTAATTCCTTGGGATCATATGTATATACTGCAGTAGTATTAATTATGGCGTCATTATAAATTTTAAGAATATCTGGCAGGTCTTCTTTTCTAGCATGTCTAATCATTGGGCACCCCTCTTTTTACATTCCATTAAATACCTTTATTTCTAATAAATCAATTATTTGTTAAGTAATTTCACATGCGATATTTATAAAAGATTTTATAAGCTCCTTTTATATTAGTGTTGTCGTGTCAAAATAATGCTATACTTATCTCAAACTACGATAAATCTTTAAAAACATTTAAAGGAGTTACAGTAATGAAAAAATGGACGAGTCGATTAACGACGTTCATTGGTGTCTTATTAATATTATTAGCAATATATTTATTTGCAAAGCCACATATTGATAATTATCTTCATGAAAAAGATAACGACAATAAGATTGAGAAATATGACAACGATGAAAAAAAGGATACCTCGACGAAACAAAAGACACCTACAATTCCAAAGGATAAATCCAAAATGGCTGGTTATATTGAAGTACCAGATGCTGAAATTAAGGAGCCGGTTTATCCAGGACCTGCGACACTAGAGCAACTTAATAGAGGTGTGAGTTTCGCTGAAGGTGATGAATCATTAGATCAACAAAATATTTCTATCGCTGGTCACACATTTACTGACCGTCCGCACTATCAATTTACTAATCTAAAAGAAGCTAAAAAAGGAAGTAAAGTATATTTTAAAGTAGGTAATCAAACACGTAAGTATAAAATGACAAAAATTCATGACGTTAATCCATCAGATGTTGAAGTTTTAGATGAACAAAAAGGTGAAAAAAATCAATTAACGTTGATTACTTGTGATGATTATAATGAGAAAACAGGTGTCTGGGAGAAACGAAAAATATTCATCGCAACACAAGTGAATTAAGAACAATCAGGTAGGAGTATATACAAGATACTTCTACCTTTTACTATAGTAATAAATCATAAAGTTTAATAGACATTTAACAAACATTCACATGAGTTAAGTATTTTTAAGTGATGAAATCAATTTCTAAATGTGAATATAGTTTCATAGACTTATCTTTAACTTCATTCCATTCACACACACAGATATAATGAGATTAAAGTTGGTCAATTAAAGGGGATATTAAAATGATACGCGCAATTGCAGTAGATATGGATGGCACTTTTTTAGATTCAAATAAGCAATTTGATGAGGCACGGTTTGAAACAATTTTTAAAAAATTAAAGAAGCATAACATACAATTTATAGCTGCAAGTGGAAATCAATATGCGAAATTGAAGTCTATCTTTGGCGTTAGAGATATGTTCTTTATTTCTGAAAATGGGGCGGTCATATATAATGGGAATAAGCTGTACAACTATCGAAGTTTCAATAGACAAGATTTTCAAGACGTTGTTGATTATTTAAACATTGAACACAAGATGGATGAACTCATTATATGTGGTGTGAAAAGTGCGTATATTTTAAAAAGTACCCAAGCAACTTTTAAAGAGGACGCGCATTTTTATTATCATCAATTAGAAGAAATTGATTCATTACAACATTTACCTGAAGACGATTATGTTAAAATTGCTTTCAATATCAATCGAGAAACTCATCCTCACTTGGATGATGAGTTAGAGAGAGCTTTTAAAGATACAATTAAGCTAGTCTCAAGTGGGCACGATAGTATAGATGTTATTATGCCTAATATGACAAAGGGTCAAGCATTAAGACAATTACTTACTGAATGGGGGATGTCGTCTACTGAATTAATGGCATTTGGTGATGCTAATAATGATAAAGATATGCTAGAACTCGCACAATATAGTTATGTTATGGAAAATAGTAACGACGCATCATTATTTAAATTAGCGAGTGGTGTAGCACCATCTAATGATAAACAAGGTGTATTAACTACTATTGAAGAAGTAGTACTAAGTAACATATGAGCATAAATAAAGGTGAGAAGAAGTGGATATACCAACTTTTCTCACCCTTTTAAATATATTAGTTTAGACGTGTTTCACAAGTTCCAGTTTGAATAACTGATAACGCTGCATTTAAGCCGCCTTCAACTAAGTTTTGTACTGCTTCATCTGAGAAGAAAGCAATGTGAGGTGTTACTAAAATCTTTTCGTGTCTAATAAGCTCTAAAAGCGTTTGATCTTCGATTGTTTTGTTAGTCCAATCAAATGTAAAGTAGTCGGCCTCATTTTCATAAGTATCGATTGCAGCACCATATAATGTGCCATCGTTAACTGCATCAATAAGATCAGGTGTGTTAATAACAGCCCCACGAGCAGCGTTAACTAAAATAGCACCTTTCTTAACTTTCGCAAACATTTCTTTATCAAATAAGTGGAAGCTTTCTTTGTTTGCAGGTACGTGTAATGAAATGATGTCTGCATCTTTAATAGCTTCTTCAACAGAATCCTTATACTCTAAGAAGTCTAAAGAATGATTAGGATAAGCATCGTAACCAACAACCTTTGCACCAAATCCTGCGTAAATTTTAGCAGTGGCAGCTCCAATACGTCCTGTACCAATGATAGCGACTGTCATATTCTTAACTGGACGTGACATAATCGGTGCCGCCCAAGTAAAGTTGTGATCTTGTACGCGTCTTTCGATTGCAGGGAATCTACGTACAAGTTGTAATGCGATAGAAACAGAATATTCTGCGATAGTCTCAGGTGAATAACTAGGAATGTTAGAAATAACAATACCATGTTTTTTAGCAAGATCTAAATCGTACATATCGAATCCCGCAGTACGTTGAGCGATTTGTTTGATGCCGTATGCTTCGAGTTTAGGGTAAACTTCATCTTCTAATTTACCGAATTGCATGGTAGTTACACCATCATAATCCTTAAGTTGGTCGACAGTATCTTTACTTAAAAGTTCAGTAGAAGTAGTTACTTCAATGTTATTCTTTTTACCCCAGTTTAATGCCATTTCTTTCTCATATTCGCGTGTACCGAAAAACATAATTCTTGTCATTAAAAAATAACCCCATTTCTAAAATGTAAAAAATCGTACTAAATAATAAGTTATAAGAATAAAAATAAATAAGTAAGACTAAAACTTACAAGCTCATTATATTGTGAAAGTTTTCACAAATCAAGTGCGAAATGACCTTTGGAAAAGAAAAATGTGAAAAATCTCTCATTTTAAAAATAAACATCCTCTTTTTTTATGAAATTCATTTACTTTTATCGTGTACAAAAGTCATTTATACTTTTGATGTAATGAAAATTGATATTGTTAACAATGTATTTTAGGAAGGATGAAACACTGGTATGAGTAATATGAATCAAACAATCATTGATGCGTTTAAATTTAGACACGCTACAAAACAATTTGATCCGTCTAAAAAAGTGAGTGATGAAGATTTTGAAACAATTTTAGAGGCAGGGAGATTATCTCCAAGTTCTCTAGGTTTGGAACCGTGGCATTTTGTTGTAGTCCAAAGTGAAACATTAAGAGATAAACTTAAACCATACAGTTGGGGTGCTCAGAAGCAGTTAGATACAGCGAGTCACTTTGTATTGATATTTGCACGTAAAAATGTAACTTCTCAATCTGAATACGTCCAAAACTTAATTCGTGGTGTTAAACAGTACGAAGAAAGCATAATTCCAGCAGTTAATGAAAAGTTTGATAATTTCCAAACCAATTTCCACATTAATGATAATGAACGTACATTGTATGATTGGGCTAGCAAACAAACTTATATTGCATTAGGTAATATGATGACGACTGCAGCACTCTTAGGCGTTGATTCATGCCCAATGGAAGGATTTGACTTAGATAAAGTGACTGAGATATTAGCTGATGAAGGTATCCTAGATACTGAACATTTCGGTATTTCAGTAATGGTTGGTTTCGGTTATAGAGCTGAAGAACCTGCTCATGGTAAAGTTCGTCAAAATAAAGATGACGTCATTAGCTGGGTATAATAATTTAAAATATTCAAGAACAGATTCTATAATTTTAGATTGTAGAGTCTGTTTTTTTGAAAATTTTTAAATTTTTCAGAAGTGAATAAGTCTTTATATATGCGGGTAATTCAAGATTAGGACTTCTTTTTGAGTATGCTCATAAACACATTGTTTTGAATCATATAGAAAAGAAGGTAAAATAAAAACTACAAAAAGTAAACGTTTACATTTTAAAATATATTTAATTTAAGCAAGGTAGTTTCAACAATTCAAATATCACTATAAAGGATGGGTTAAAATGGCAAATATTAACGTAAGAGATTATATCGACGAAAGTTATGGCTTATTTATCAATAACGAATTCCAATCAAGTGGTAGTGGAGAAACATTAACAGTAACTAACCCAGCTAATGGCGAAGACTTAGCTAAAGTTGCAAGAGCTGGCAAAGAAGATGTAGATAAAGCAGTGCAAGCTGCACACGATGCTTTTGATAGTTGGAGTAAAATTTCAAAAGCTGAACGCGCTGATTACTTATTAGAAATTAGTCGTCGCATTCATGAAAAGGCTGAACATTTAGCTACAGTTGAATCATTACAAAATGGTAAACCATATCGTGAAACTTCTACAATTGATGTACCTCAAGCAGCAAATCAGTTTAAATATTTCGCAAGTGTTTTAACTACTGATGAAGGTACAGTCAATGAAATTGACGAAAACACTATGAGTTTAGTTGTCAATGAACCTGTAGGTGTTGTAGGTGCAGTGGTTGCATGGAACTTCCCAATTTTATTAGCTTCATGGAAATTAGGACCAGCATTAGCTGCAGGTAACACAGTGGTTATTCAACCATCTTCTTCAACGCCTTTATCATTAATTGAACTTGCTAAAATTTTCCAAGAAGTTTTACCTAAAGGTGTAGTGAACGTTTTAACTGGTAAAGGTTCTGAATCAGGTGACGCTATCTTTAACCATGAAGGTGTAGATAAGTTATCATTCACTGGTTCAACAGATGTAGGTTACGGCGTAGCAAAAGCAGGAGCTGAACGCATTGTACCTACAACATTAGAACTTGGTGGTAAGAGTGCCAACATCATCTTTGATGACGCGAATTTAGAACAAGTTGTTGAAGGCGTTCAGTTAGGAATTCTATTTAACCAAGGTGAGGTTTGTAGTGCAGGTTCAAGATTGCTAGTACAATCTTCAATTTATGACGAATTATTACCTAAACTAAAAGAAGCTTTTGAAAATATCACAGTTGGTGATCCATTTGATGAAAATGTAAAAATGAGTGCGCAAACTGGTCCAGATCAATTAGAAAAAATTCAAAGTTACGTAAAAATTGCAGAAGATGATGATAAAGCTAATATCTTAACTGGTGGTCATCGTATTACAGACAATGGATTAGATAAAGGTTATTATTTCGAGCCGACTATTATTGAGTTAAAAGATAATAAACACAAATTAGCTCAAGAGGAAATCTTTGGTCCAGTTTTAGTAGTTGAAAAATTTGATGATGAACAACAAGCGATTGATATCGCGAATGACTCAGAATATGGTTTAGCTGGTGGTATTTTCACAACTAATATCAACCGTGCATTAAATGTTTCTAAAGCAATGAGAACTGGTCGTATTTGGATTAATACGTATAACCAAATTCCAGCAGGCGCACCATTCGGCGGCTATAAGAAATCTGGTATTGGTCGTGAAGTTTATAAAGACGCAATTAAAAACTATCAACAAGTTAAAAATATCTTTATTGATACAAGTAACCAACCAAATGGTATGTATTAATATAAATAAAAAATTAAAAGAGGGCGAAAGCCCTCTTTTTTTATGTGTTTAACACTAAGTTTTTATCACCATGAATCTTAATGTCAAAGCCTTCTGGTGATGTTAAATGTTTAATCTCTGCATTAGGTTGATATATATCTACATGAGTTAACCCATATGATAGTTGATTATGTGTTCTTGCTATATTTGACTGCCAAGTATTCACCGCAATGTGGTGATGATATTTCTGCGTGGACATGAAGAGTGCTTGGGGGAAATTAGAAATTTGTTCTAACCCTAGATCATCAATATAAAATGCGCGTGCTTGTCCTAGATCATGTGTTTTAAGATGTAAATGTCCAATTATCCCATCTTCTGGCCAACCTTGCCATCCTTCTTTAGAACGTTGAGCAATTAAATCATTGGCATCAACTTGTAGTGTATCCATTTTGACAAATCCATCATTCCATTGCCATCCTTCATCAGGACGGTCTTGATAGACCTCAATGCCGTTACCTTCTGGATCATTAAAATATAAAGCCTCACTTACAAGATGATCGCCACCACCAACCGCGATATTGAGTTGGCTAGCATGATAAAGGAAGTTTGCTAAGTCAACACGCGAAGGGAGAAGGTAGGCGATATGGAATAATCCAGCTTCTCTCAATCCAGGTTGACGACCATCAATCAATCTATTCAAAGTTAATGTATGTTCATGTTTACCGATATAAAAAATGGTTTGTTGCTCAGTTTGTTTATTGATTGTAAAACCTAAAACATTAGAGTAAAAGTCAGTCATTGTATTTAAATCTTTAACGTTCAGAGTGATATTTGTAACTTGCGTTGCTTCTGATGAGTGAAAGGTATGCAAAGTGTAGTCCTCCTCAAATGAAAAAGTCATCTTCATTTAATATTTATACTAAGTATAATAAATATACTACTAGGAGGTGAAAAGAGCAAGTTTGAATCAAAAAAATTCCAAGAAGAATAATATCTCCTTGGAATGATTAAATATCAATGTATTAGCCTAAATATACATCTTGCGCGTGGTCGTCTTTTTCTAAAACATCTTTAGCAAATGGGCAAGAAGCAATGATTTTTAAATTATTATTACGCGCATATTCAACAACGCTATTCACTAATTTTTTCCCTAAACCTTGACCACCTAGTTCATCAGATACACCAGTATGGTCAATATCGATTTCATTGTTATCTACTTCTTTGAAAGTAATTACTGCTTGTGGATTATTCTCATCTTCTCCCACATAAAATTTATGATCGCCTTGTTTAATTTCTTCAGCCATTAACGTTCACTCCTTTAAAATGTTTATACATATATTTATCACTCATCTTAAATTTTAAAACATGATTAATGTTTTAAAGGCTTAGCTATTGCTTTTTTAGAAGGTTATAGATATAGTGATAAACGAAATAATTACGCTTTGTGGAGGGCTCATTTTGAAAAGAAAGGCAATTATCTTTATTACGTTATCATTAATTTTAATATTAAGTGGATGTAGTAAGAGTATAAATTCTAGCAAAAAAGACAATGTCAATAGTCACAACAAAATGAAAATATATACAACCGTCTTTGCATTTCAAAGTTTTATAGAACAAATTGGCGGTAAATACGTAGATGTAGAATCTATTTATCCTCCAGGTGCTGATTTACATTCTTATGAGCCTACGCAAAAAGATATGATTAATATTGCGAAAAGTGATTTATTCATCTACTCTAGCGATGGCTTAGACCCAGTTTCAGCTAAAATAACTCAATCAATGGAAAATAAAAATATGAAATTAGCCCTTGCAAGCGATTTAAATCAAAAAGAATTAATCCATTCCGATGATCACGATGAAGATGAAGGTCATAATCATGCTGAAACTGAAAACGACCCACATGTTTGGCTAGACCCAGTATTAGATCGCATTTTCGCTGAGAAAATCAAAGATAAGCTTATTCAAAAAGATCCTAAACATAAGTCATACTATGAAAAAAACTATAAAAAGTTAGATAAAGATGTCGCAAATATCGATAAAAAGATGCAAAAAATCACTAAAAGCCCTAAACGTGAAAAAATTATTATTTCTCACGATTCTCTAGGCTATCTTACTCATCGTTATCATTTTAAACAAGAAGGCGTTAATGGAATGAATGATGATGAACCAAGTCAGAAGAAGATATTGAGTATCGTGAAGAACATCAAAAATTCCAAGTCTCCTTATGTATTATATGAACAAAATATTACTTCTAAAATTACAGATGTGATAAAAAAAGAAACAGATACCCAACCTTTAAGTTTCCATAATTTAGCAGTACTTACTAAAAAAGAAAAAGACAATCAGTCAATCACTTATCAATCACTAATGAAAAAAGATATTGAATCGTTAGACAAAGCTTTAAATCAATAATTAAAAACCCTTTTAGAATGACATGTTCACTCTAAAAGGGTCTTTTCATATACTACTAATATCTTAAATAACTTACTGTAGTGTTATAGTACTCTTCAAAGCCGTGAATACCATCAGCGCCTCCTAAACCAGATTCGCGCCATCCTGCGTGATAACCGTTCACTACTTCTTCTGCTTCACAATTGGCGTAAACTTCACCAAATTTTAAACGTTCTGAAGCGGTCATTACTTCTTTAAAGTTTTCAGAGAAAATATATGAAGATAAACCAGCATTTGTATCATTAGCGTCATCAATCACTTGATCGAAGTCGTTATACGTTGTAACCGCTAGGACTGGTCCGAATATTTCTTCTTTAAATACACTATCTTCAGGATTTACATGATCTAATACAGTTGGTTCGTAGAAGAAACCATCACGTTGTAATTTTTGTCCGCCCAATACTAATTTGGCACCGTTTGTCACTGCAGTTTCGACTTTTTCATGAATACTATTGAGTTGAGTTTGGTTAATAATAGCTCCGTAATCTGAATTCTCATCGAGTGGGTCTCCTACAGTTAATTGACTCATTTTGTTAGAAACCTTTTCAATAAATTCGTCATGAACATCTTCGTGAACAAAGATACGTTCAGGGCATGTGCACACTTGACCAGCGTTATTAATACGAGCTGTGACAATATAGTCTACAGCTTTGTCGATATCCGCATGAGGTGTAACGATAACAGGTGCGTTACCACCTAACTCAAGGTTTACCTTCTTAACTGTTTGTGCTGCATGTTCATATACTGATTTACCAGCACGCATACTACCTGTAAGTGAGATGAGTTGAATATCTTCATGCGTTGCAAGTTGTGTTCCAACCGTTTCGCCAGTGCCTGGAACAATTTGAATTAATCCAGCTGGTATTGTTGAAGCACGGAATAGTTCAGCTAATTTTAATGTTAAAAGTGTCGTTTCTTCACTTGGTTTAATAACGACTGAGCATCCCGTAACAACAGCGGGAATAACTTTTCGCATTAAAACCATAATAGGGGCATTCCAAGGGACGATGCCCGCTGTGACACCAATAGGTTTCTTCGTAATTTGGATAATTTCGTTTTCTACGCTATTTTGAAGTACTTCGCCCTTATTACTCATACTTAAACTAGTCATATAATCAATAAATGCGATAGACTTATCAATTTCACCATAAGCTTCAGCTAACGTTTTTCCTTGCTCTTTCACATATAATTGTGCTATTTCATCGCGATTTTGTTCTAATAATGGAATGAGTAATTTTACATGTTCGGCACGTGTAGGTTGAGGAACGCGTTCCCATTCACGTTGAGCATGTTTAGATTTTTCAATTGCGTTATTGACTTCTTCTTTAGTCGCAAATGTAATTGTATCGAATTTTTCCCCTGTAGCAGGATTAATCACATCCATCGTTTCATTCGATTGACTCTCGATAAATTCATTATTAATAAATAGTTGATTTGTCATTTAAGACACCTCCACAATTTATATTCCCGAAATTTTTTATCCTAATTTTGAAAATTAAAAACATATAGAGAGTAATAATCTTTGAGAAATATGAAGGGGAAGTAAGATACATTTAACAAAAAAGCCAGACGAGCATTAACAGCTCGCCTGACTCATATTTAGTGTCTAAGAAAACCTTTATATATGACAGGGATAAGCAAGATAAAACCAAATAGTCCCATAATTGGGAATACCTTACCAATCAGTGAGATAAATCCAATAAATGTACAAATGAAAGTAATGATAGCCATCACAATAATTAAACTAAAATAACGTTTTGTAAAGGGTTGGCTAAAACGTGTAGCAAATGCATACATTAGACCTACAACAGTATTATATATTACTAACACCATAATCACAGACATAATTGTGCCGATAGAAGGTGAAATCTGTTTTGCTAAGAGTAGCGATGGTAATGCCACATGTTTTATTTTATCGAACTCAGTAATTAATCCTAGATTAATCATTAGCAATAGGAAAGTAATGATGAGACCACCAATTAAGCCACCATAGACAGTCGATTTCTGAAACTTCAACTTACCACCCATAACTGTTAGAAAACTGAAAGCAGCGGCAATCTGTAGACTGGCGTAGTTGATTGCATCGAACCACCAACCTGGAGAAATTGATTTATTGTTATTAGAATATTGATTCGCGGCAGTAAAATCAATGTGACCAGTAACAAAATAATACACAGCAATCATTACTACTACAGCGACTAGGAAAGGTGTAACCCCACCAAGTACAGCAATTAATCGATCAAACTGTAAAAACAACGTGAGTAATATTAGCACTACTAAGATTAAAGAACTTAGCCAAAAAGGTATGCCAAAGCTCTCGTTAATTGTTGATGCACCACCTGCCGTCATAATAATAGCAAGTGAAAATAAAAATATAGTCAGTATGATATCGAAAACTTTTGCAATCAAAGGATGTAAATAGAAATTGATTGATTCAGAATGATTTTGAGATTTAAGACGGAAGCCAGTGTGTAAAACAAATATTCCACCTAAAGTAACGATAAGACCAGTAATGATAATTCCAGCGATACTATAGATACCATTACTTGTGAAAAATTGAAATATTTCCTGACCTGTCGCAAATCCAGCGCCAACGACCACGCCAACGAAAGCGAAGGCAACGATGATGGATTCTTTAACAGTATTCATTTAACATGCATATCCCTTCAAATTTATATATTTTAAAGATGTCGTATGTATTCATTTATTTTAAAAAATTGAAAAATCACATTTATCTATTGTAGATGATATAGACGAAAAAATAAACAGTAAAGTTCATCACATATGTACTATTGTATAAATGTGACGTACGATAATTTGACTTTAGTGTATAATTAATATGTATCATAAACTTAAGGTACTCAGTAATTGTAAGTTTAATTTTAATCAATTTAATTATTTTTATACATTTACAAAAGTTTTAAGCAAATAATAATGCATTTATACATCATTTTTGATAGTATTAGGCAATATTGAATATATTAGGCAAGTAAATATATTAAGAAGGTGTTCATATGTCATTGGACTTACCCATTATGCTGATGATAGTTCTATTTCTAGCATTAGGGATTTTTAGTCAATGGTTAGCAGATAGAATTAAATGGCCATCTATAGTAGTTATGGCGATTGTTGGTTTACTCGTTGGCCCGATATTAGGTATCACTAATCCTAAAGAAGCGTTAGGATCTGAAGTGTTTAGTCCAATCGTTTCCTTAGCTGTTGCAATTATTTTATTTGAAGGTAGCAGTAATTTAGATTTTAGGGAACTTAAAGGAATTTCTAAAGCGGTTATTCGAATCATAACAGTCGGCGCAGTTATTGCATGGATTTTAGGTGCGATAGCCTTACATACAATCCTAAACTTTCCAATCTCCGTATCCTTTGTCATGGGAGGACTCTTTTTAATTACAGGTCCTACTGTGATTCAACCATTATTAAAACAAGCGAAAGTAAAGAGGAATGTTGACTCTATATTAAGATGGGAAAGTATTATTCTCGACCCAATTGGTCCGATGCTTGCATTGACAGCATTTTATATCTTCCAAATTATTGAACAAGGTATAAGTTTCATTGTTATTCTCATATTCGTACTGAAAATATTAGCCGTTGTCGTAATCGGCTTTGGTGCGTCATATTTATTTAATTGGTTCATACGCCAAGATATGATTCCACAAAATTTAATGCCACCTATCCAATTCGTTTTTATTCTCTTAACATTTAGTGTTTGTGATGCAATATTATCGGAATCTGGATTATTAGCGGTGACAATTTTTGGTTTAATAATGGCACGTAAAAAACGTCATGATTTAATCTTTAAAGAATCAGATCATTTCATCGATAATGCATCTTCTATATTAGTAAGTACAGTCTTTATTTTAATCACGTCATCACTTACGAAAGATGTATTACTTAATGTAGTATCATGGCAACTCTTTATTTTCTGTATTGTCATGATTGTCTTAGTTCGACCTATTTCAGTGCTTTTCTCAACATTTAAAACTGAAATTTCTAAGAAAGAACGAGCGATTGTTGCAATGATGGCGCCAAGAGGGATAGTCGTATTAACAGTGGCCCAATTCTTCTCAGGATTATTTATGGATGACAAAGTAGCTATGGCGAAATATATCACGCCCGTGACATTCGGCTTAGTGTTTATTACCGTGGTCATTTATGGCTTTAGCTTTACGCCGCTAAGTAAATTATTCGGTGTCGCTAGTAATGAACCACCAGGTGTAATTATAGTAGGTGAAAGTGAGTTCTCATTCCACCTAGGAGTGAATTTACGAGATCATGGTATTCCAGTTATGATGTTTAATTTATTTGAAAATACATCAGAGAAAGCACATGAAGCGGGATTTGAAGTCTTCAAAGGTAATTTATTATCAAGTAATGATCGTATTTATTCCGACTTACTTCGATATAATAAATGTATCTTAATGACACAGTCATTTATTTTCAATAGTCTGGCATTTAATGAATTAGTACCAGAATTCGGTTTAAATAATGTAGATATGATGCCTGTTTCTTTCAATGATGAACAGGCGAGAAATAATTTAAGTGGCCCGATTCGTAATCATATATTATTTGATGAAAATCACAGTCCACGCTGGTTTAATAACTACATTACACAACACAATATCGTAGAAGTGCCAGCAGAAGAGTACCATGAACTTACAGATAAAGACATGTTGATTTACTACATTAGTGAAGATAAAGAAGTCACATTCAAACGTAGTAATAGAGAATTACCAGAAAATGACACAGGTGTTTATGGTATTTTAAGAGATGCACATGCATGATAATAACTGAGGTCATTTTAATGTAAACTAATAACCCGTAGATGAAGTTGAGTCATCTACGGGTTTATTTGTGAATATTATGATATAAAAAGGTCATCCGGCTCCTGTGGGAATAGGGCGAGTTAAAAACTTGCTGAGCAAGATTGAGACCGTCCCCACGGAGAGCAAGATGACCTTTAAATAGAATTCACTTTATTTATGACAAGAAACTAAGGATTTTATGCTTAGTATTCCTATTTATTTTAAATATCTATCATGCATTAGAATTTTTAAGATATCAATTTGGTCTTGTAACTCTTTACCAACATTGGTATCTTTTATTTTTTTACGTTGTAATTCTTCATCTACAACTCGCTTCACTGATAGTTCGTCAGATCCGTCTGATAATACCTTTTCTTTAGTATTGAACTCTTGATGAGCCACCAATTGCATACCGAATGAGTTATAAAGCAGTGTATACCCAGCAATACCCGTCGTTGATTGATAGGCTTTAGAGAAACCACCATCGATGACAAGCATCTTACCATCAGCTTTGATTGGATCTTCACCGTCGATTTCTTTAACAGGTGTGTGACCATTAATAATACGACCTTCATCTGGATTTAGTCCAAAGTCTTTCAACATTTTGCGAATCATATCAACATCTTCACGTAAGTGATAATATGGATTCTTCTCCTCTTTATGAGAAGCTTTGTCCTCTATAAAGTAGCGTTCAAATGTTGTCATTGCACGCTTACCAAATAGAGATGAATACTTACCTGTCCATAAATACCATACTAGGTCAGTTGATATATCATCAGTGATTTCTTTATGATCAAAAGCTTTGCGTACATGGTATTCAAAGACATCTAATAACTCACGTCCACTTAACTGCTCGCCTTCGATTTCGAAAGATTCCATTTCTCCATTTTCATCAACGGGGATACATCCGTGAATCAGAAGGTTGCCATTGTAAGGAAGGTATAGTTTACCTTCGCGCATTAAGAATGACATATGACGACGTAATTTCTCAGATTGTTGGAATGAAAGAAGTAATTTATCTACAACTTCCTCTTCTTCAGGCAATAATTTCGCCGGATTGTTTCGGTCTACAGTTTGGAAACAAGTATCTTTAAGGGGATAAGTTTTGCCATAAACTGTAATTTCATTGTTGTCGTAATCAATTTTTTCTAATACTAAACGTTCTTCCATTTCGAAAGAAGGGCGACGCTTAATAATAGGCATTTCGAGTTTAAATTGAATCATAGCAATCGCTTGATGTATTTTAGTGATTTGGCTTTCTTCACGTTTAGTTAGATTTGCATCTTTATCAGGACGTTTCTTAGGCTTGAAAGCAGGGTTCTCAGCGTCGTAATACTTTTCAGCTAAAGTAAGTAAAGGACGTAAGTTAATGCCATAAGCATCTTCAATAATATCTAAGTTATCATAGCGTGCACAGATACGAAGTAAGTTAGCTAAACATACTTTAGATCCTGCATAAGCGCCTATCCACAACACATCATGGTTACCCCATTGAATATCAACTGAATGATAGTTTATGAGTGTATCCATAATCTTGTCTGGTTTCGGTCCACGGTCATAAATATCACCAACTACGTGAAGATGATCGACTACAAGACGTTGGACGGTATATGATAAACCGATAATAAGATCGTCAGATTGTTCTAATTCAATAATTTGGTTAACTAAAGTTTCATAATAGGGCTTTTTATTATGAAATTCATTACTTTTATATAGTAGCTCTTCAATAATATAAACAAATTGTTCAGGTAAAGCTTTACGTAGTTTAGATCTAGTATATTTTGATGAACAATATGTAATGAGTTCTATCAGACGTTCAATAGTAGTGATATACCATACGTTGAGTTTACCTATGGAATCAAAATTATTTTTTACTAATTTTAATTTTTCTTCTGGATAATACACTAAGGCTGCTAAGTCATCAATCTCTTGTTGAGATAATTTATTTTCGAATATATCATTGATTTTTGCTCGAACGTTTCCTGAACCATTACGTAAAACGTGCTGGAAAGATTCATATTCACCGTGTAAATCACTCACAAAGTGTTCTGTGCCTTTAGGTAATTCTAAGATAGATTCTAAATTAATGATCTCTGTTGCTAATTTCTCAGCACTATCAAATTTTTGAGAGAGTAAATCTAAATATTTTTGTTTCATTTCACTTTCAGTAATAGGAGTCATGCTTAGTCACCTCTGTTAAATATTTCCATCACATATGCATTATTTTAAAAAGTAATGCGCTTACATAAATTATCTTTAAAATGTAGTGTTTTTTCAATGATAGCGTACTAAAAATTTTAATTTGTATGAAAAAAGCTGAGTAAACCCTAAATAAGGCTTACTCAGCTAAACTTATTTAACATTTTTGCGTCTTTTCATGAAGTAACGGATAACGAAGTAAATAATAGCGATAATGATGATGACATACATGATACGTGAGTATGTATGAATGCCATTCATTAGAGCGCCGAAACTATCACTTAATAAGCGTCCAAGTAAAATAAGTGCGAAATTCCAAATTGTTGTTCCTAATAAGGAAAGGATAGTAAATTGAACCACATTCATACGGTTAATGCCAGCCGGTATAGTAATTAGCACACGTAATACTGGTACGAAACGACACAAGAAGACAGCCCATGCACCATATTTTTTAAACCAATCATTGGCACGTTTTAAATCTTTACTTTTTAATTTCATCCATTTACCATGACGGTCCACAAATCGATATAATTTTTCCTCAGATATAAGTCTACAAATATAGTACAAAATGAGTAGACCAATAAACGAAGCTATAGTAGCAATAATTAATAGTGTCCATATAGATAAGTGGGATTTCACTGATAGTAAACCAGCAAAGGTAAGAATAATCTCTGAAGGAACTACAGGTAAGACGTTCTCTAATAAGATTAAAATAAATATAGCGGTATAGCCCCACTTACTAATAAACTCTGTAATAATCTGTTCCATTAATAACTCGTTTCTCCTTTAAATTAAGCAATGTTAATACATTGTATGTTAATTATAATAGATAATAACAATAATTGCTTAAAATTGATAATAAAGGCAAACTTACTTTGTACGAAATTATCGAATAGATTTGATTAAAGTATGATATAAACCACTAGCTTCTTCATCACTATGAACCCCGTAAGCATTCATACGTCCATCTTTAAATAGAGTAAATTCATAATTTTCATATTTGATAAGTTTAGCGAATGAAGTAGCTTTTACAATATTTCCAGGGAAATGATTTGAGTAATCAAATGCATGTTTAGGCATTCTAAATAGGTACGTGTGACCACACATTTGCTCAATAGTATTTTCTTGTTTTGTTTCTAATAAGTCATATTGATGGTTTTCACACACTGGGCATTCATTATTTTTCAATATATCTACGTTCATCGCTTTATAACCAAGATCAAACGCATCGATGGTAATCATTTGCTTTGAAAATCCTTTTCCACTTAAGTAGCGAATCACTTCAGCCACTTCATAACTTGCTACAATTGAGACAATAGGTGGGAGAACACCATTAATAGCACAACTTTCTCCAGTCTCAGGTATGGTTTGCATGAGACATTTTAAACAAGGACCTTGGTAATCAATGCCGTAAACAGTTCCTTTACTACCTACAGCTGCTCCATAGACCCACGGTATTTCATACTTATGACACACTTCATTTATGAGAAATCTTACTTTAAAATTATCCATTCCATCAATAATGATGTCTGGATTAATCTCACTTACGATATCCTCAATATTTGAAGAAGTGACTTCAACATCATAAGCAGTAAGAGTGACTTCTGAGTTGATTTGACTCACCTTATTTTTTACAGCTTCAACTTTAGAAACAAGATGATAGGCATCTTCTTCATCATAAAGCGTCTGACGATGTAAATTTGATGTTTCAACGATGTCCATGTCTATAACTGTAAGATGATTAGCACCCATGCGAGCAAGCTGGTCTATGATATGGCTCCCTAAAGCTCCAGCACCAAAGACAAGTATTTGTGATGTAGAAATTTGATGTTGTCCGTCTTCGCCAAAAGGGTGAAATCTCGTTTGTCTATCGTAGCGTGACATTATAGAAAACCTAAACCTTCAGTAGGGCTTGATGCTTGTGCAGTATATTTTACTGGTATTCGTCCAGCTTCGTATGAAAGTCTACCCGCATTAATTCCAAGCTTCATTGCTTCAGCCATTTTTATAGGATCTTTAGCTGCAGAAATCGCTGTGTTGAGTAATATACCGTCAGCGCCTAGCTCCATTGCATGACATGCATCTTTCGGTGAACCGATACCTGCATCAACAATAACCGGTACCTTTGCATTTTCAATAATATAACTTAAATTAAGTGGATTATTAATACCACGACCAGTTCCAATAGGGGATGCAAGTGGCATGACTGCATGTACACCTAGTTCTTCCAAACGTTTCGCCAAGACGAGGTCATTTGAGATATATGGACATACGATATATCCTTTTTCTAAAAGTACTTTACAAGCTTCATATGTTTCAAATGGATCAGGAAGTAACGTTTCGTCATCGCCAATAACTTCAACCTTTATCATGTCACATACACCTGCATGGTTAGCAATTTCAGCAATTCTAATTGCTTCTTCAGCTGTTTTAGCACCTGCTGTATTCGGAAAAGTTATAAAGTCTTTTAAGTTAACGTTAGCTAAAGGATTGGGTAAATCACGATCATATAAATTCATACGACGAACAGCAAAGGTTAAAACGTTTGTTTCAGAAGCTGCAATTGCTCGTGATTGAATATCTTCATTGTCAAATTTACCAGTACCTAATAATAAACGAGATTGTAATTCTAAATTTCCAATTTTAAACATTTTATCCGCCTCCAACAATTTCTAATAATTCTAATCGATCATCTTCTCTAACAGTATGTTCATGATACTTATCTTGTTTAATTAATTCTTTATTGAATTCAACGATAACGCGCTTAGGATCTAATTCTAGTGCTGTTAAAACATCATAAATTGATTGTTCTTGGTCAAAGCTGAATGAGTCTCCGTTAATAATACACTTCATAATTGTTCCTCCTTTTCACACTAAAGCTTGAATAACGGGGTGGTTTAATGCCAGAAATTAACCAATTTGCTATATCGCGTCCAATTACGGGAGATAATAAAATCCCATTACGATAGTGTCCTGTAATAACGAACAAGCCATCATCAATTTGATCCATCAGTGGCATTTCATTATTCGTGTAAGGACGAACACCTGACCATTCTTTTAGAACACGACTATTCTTAAGTTCTGGAACACGAGCGCTTGCATGATCTAAAAGCCAATTCAAACCGCCTTCTGATGTGCCTACAGAGTAATTGTTAAATTCACTTGTTGCTCCTATTAAGAAACGATTGGGTTGTTTTGGAACGATATAACATCCATTAGTCATAAATAATGTCTCTTCAAGATCTAGTTCATCGTTTTCAAGTAATAGAACTTCGCCTTTAACTCCAATGACTTCTCTAGGAAGAGAGTAGTTTTTTAATAATTGAGAGGACCAAGCACCACTTGCAACGATCACTTTATGTGCTTCAATAGGTGACATTTGGTCAGTACACACAGCGTAGTAGCCATTTCTTCTATCAATCGATTGAACCTCTTGGTGATAATATCGTGTGATGTGATGTTGTTGTAACGATTTAAACAAAGCTTTCGTGTATTTATTAGCATTGATTTGACCATCATTTGGTATATGAATTGCGCCATAAGCTGGTTCAACATTCCCATTGGTAAGCTGTATAAGTTCATCATTGGATAGTAGTTTGACACTAGAATCCATTTGTCTAAGGAACTCATATTGACGTGTGAGTGATTCGAGGTCATCTTCTTGGTTAGCAATCTTAATAAGTCCTGAATCTTTGAACTGTATGTCGATTCCAGTCTCATTTAATAAAGATTCGCTTAATTTAGGAAACATCTCACGCGATTCAATGGCTAATTTATATAAATCGTTATCTTCAGTAAATTCATTTTGTGCTCCTAACATGCCTCCAGCTTTATATGAAGCATGTTTACCTGGAACATCTCGGTCGATGATCGCGATGTCATAATTTGTTGCGCTTAACTGTCTAGCAATTGACATACCTATGACACCAGAACCAATAATAAGTACATCATGCATGTTGCAACCACTTCCTTCTTAATTCCTTAATTTCTTTTAAAGACGCATTCATGAAAAATGAAATAGCACAAATACCATCAAATCCATATTCCAACTTTGAAATCGTATGTTCAGAAATTCCTCCTATAGCATAAATAGGTATAGGTAGATTTAATACTTCTACGATTTCATCATGTGAACGTGGTGTATCACCCGGATGTGAGGGAGTAGGGAAAATATGACCGTAAAAAACATAATCAAGTCCTTCATCTATACATGTATAAATAGTATCTATGCTATGTGTGGACATACCCACTTGGATTTCTGGATGTGATTTTTTATATGCAAAAGCTGTTTTAACATTTTCTTTAAAATGAATACGACTAAGGTTTAATTCTTCTAATAATGCCGTGTCACTATGAATAATCATTTTATCCTTAGGAAAACCTTGGTTAATGAGTTGAATCAAAATCTTCTTTAATTCATTTTTTGGCATAGACGTTCGAAATAATAGAGCATCAATGCCTTCCTCGATATTTAAGAAGTGTTCTAAGTCTTGTGTTGTAAGTGTCTTATCGTAAGTTATTGCGGTAAATATGTGCATCACCTCAAATTTATAAATAAAAAAACGCTACCTCCCTGAATGGGAAATAGCGCTTAAATCATCTATATAAGTCCTAAAACTCTTTTGTCGCCACTTCCCTACGCCAGTATGAACTGGATCAGGTTCTAGGAATTATAAAGTCACTTCTTTACTCTCAGCCCTAAACAAAGGCACTTCCAGTGGATTGATATGAAATTGTATCAAAAAAATTTCAAACGTTTTCTTTGAATTCAGTTTACTATTTTTAGGAATATTCTTCAAACTTCTTTAGCTTTTATTAATCATATTCAATTTATGCATAAAATTACATATATGCTTCATATAATGAATAAAAAATAATTACTTTAATGTTTTAAGATACTCAATTTTATAAAAATTATGGTTTTAGACTTCATTATATAAGTGAATCTAAATCACATGCTTAAAACTGGAGATTCCGGTAAAATATACGAAAAATATACATTTTTTAAAGAAATTTCGTCTAAACTATTGTAACCGTTTTCACAACGTGCTATATTATATAAAAATTGTAGCGCTACAACTTAAAAAGTTGTTCTAAAAAGGGTAGTTTTAACAGTCATCGCAGGGAATTTCTGAAACTTAACGACATCTTATATAGAAACAACATAATTTAAATGGAAGTAGGAAACAAATATGAATGAAAAACGCAGTAATGTACGCTGGTATTTTGCAATTGGGTTCTTTCTCATCGGCGTAATTGCATATATGGATAGGTCTAATATTTCATATATTGCAGCTCCAATGATGAAAGATTTAGGTATGACAAAAACACAATTTGGTTTATTAGCCTCATTTTTCTCACTAGGTTATGCATTTATGCAAGTGCCTTCTGGAATGTTAGCTGAGAAGTTCGGTCCTCGTAAAATGATTACTATAGCTCTCGTATGGTGGAGTGCATTTACAATTTTGACAGGTATGATTAAACATCACGGTTTATTATATTTTGTAAGATTTTTATTCGGAGTGGGTGAAGCCCCAATGTACCCATCGAATGCCGTATTTAACTCATTTTGGTTTGCTAAAAATGAAAAAGGAAGAGCTTCAAGTGCTCTTTTAGCTGGGTCTTATTTTGGACCAGTACTAGCACCGATTATCACAATTGCAATTGTTAATGCCTTTAACTGGCAAGCAGTATTTTATATCTTTGGTGCAGTTGGTATTGTTATGGCTATCTTATGGGCAATCATTGCTAAAGATTTACCTGAGCATCACAAAATGGTAAGTGAAGCGGAGAAGAAATATATCATTGAGCATCGTGATATTGTTGCAACTGAAAAGTCTTTACCACCCTGGAAACGTTTCTTAAGTCACTTTAGTTTCTATGCAATTGCACTACAATATTTTGTAGTACAATTCGTTATCGCATTATTCTTAATTTGGTTACCAACATATTTGGCTGAGCAATATCATGTGGATTTCAAAGATATGGCAATCAGTTCATTACCATGGTTGTTTATGTTCTTCCTAATACTCTCAGCTGGAGCAATCTCAGACAAAATTTTAAATTCTGGGCAGTCACGATTTGTAGCGCGTGGTGCGATTGCTATCGCTGGATTTGTAGTGTTCTCTGTATCAATCTTTTTAGCAGTTCATACTGATAACTTATACATGACAATTGTTTGGTTATCCTTATGTTTAGGTGGCGTAGGTATTTCAATGGGTATGAGCTGGGCAGCAGCGACTGACCTTGGTCGTAACTTCTCAGGCACAGTGTCTGGTTGGATGAACTTATGGGGGAACATCGGCGCACTAATTAGCCCATTACTTGCCGGTATAGTAGTCGATCAACTAGGTTGGTCAATGACATTACAATTATTAATTGTTCCTGCAGTTATAGCTGCTATTCTATGGTTCTTCGTTAAACCAGATCAACCACTTGTTGTAGATGAAGAACAATCAAATTAATATTTTTATCTCGAACATACTAAGATTCCCAAACCACTCATCTTAGTATGTTTTTTTATTTTCTTCTGAATTTACAAGAGTTTAAAGGATGATGTTTCAGGTTATCTATGTATTAAACTGTTAAGAAGTTGAGGAGATGACTCATATGATTATCATTAATGCTAAGATTAAAGTTGATGAAAATAAACGCGAAGATTACTTACAATTAATGGCTGACTTAGTGGAACATTCTAGACAAGAAAAAGGAAATTTATTCTATCATCACTATGAAGATGTAAGCGAAGCGAATACATTTGTGGTGGTTGAGAATTATAAAGATGAAAATGCTGTTGAAGAACACAATCAATCTGAACACTTCCAAATATTTAGCCAAAATATTAGTAAATTTATTACTGAGGAACCTAAGATAGATGTAAGTCGAACAGTAGAAAAATAATTCAATTCGCACGTTCAACATAAATGAATAATCAGTGTTATAATTGGTAAGTAAATGCAACACTTATGAACATCATAGATTATAAAAAATGAACGAGACAATGTTATTCAACTCATAAAATTAAATTGTCTCGTTCTTTCTTATGTTCTTATTTGGGGATGTAAATTAGAAAGGAAGATTAAAGTGAATCACGTACTTAATTCACTGACCCGTGTTGATAAATCTAAAATTGATTATTATAAAGGGTTAAGACAAGGATTATTACTTATTATACCTGCTTTAATAGGCTATTTTTTTGGATTTTTCAATTTTGGCTTATTAATATCAACAGGTACACTTGCACATGTCTATGTGTTTAAAGGCTCAACGCAATCTATGTTAAGAACAGTTATTATCTGCTCACTGTCGTTCTCACTTTGTATGATGTTAGGTACGTTAACGATTATACAGCCGATAGTATTTGGTCTTATCTTACTTGTTGTAGTTGCGGTACCGTATTATATTTTTAATGCACTCAAAGTAGCTGGACCGTCTTCTACCTTCTTCTTAGTAACATATTGTTTGCCTATTAATTTACCTCATGCGCCAGAAGAAGCATTACTACGTGGGTTAGGCATTCTTATTGGTGGTATATTAGCGACAATAACTGTAATGTTAACCATCTTATTTACCAAAGTTAAAGCAGAAGATAGAGCGATTAACGCGGATTTTGCTACAATTCATAACTTGTTACATCATTATAATGACCCTGAAGCGTTTAAAACATACGCGAGAAATGCTGTAACTGAATTTAGAACATCGGAAAAGCTCCTTATCACTTCTACATCAGGTGGTAATGGAAAGTTAAGTTCACGTTTCCAAAAGTTAATACTCCTACATACTGCAGCACAAGGTATCTATTCAGAGTTACTCGAATTAAATGAGAAAAATGTTCGTCCTATTCCACAAGATCTTATTGAAATGATGGATCATATTTATAATGGTATACAACAACCTCGAACTTCAAGACCATGGACAAAGCCTGTGGACGTACCTTCAGAATTTGAAAATTTATTGAATCATATATTGAAAATCGATGAAATGGTACATGCGAACGACAATCAAATTGAACATGAAGCCGATATTCGCAAACCACTTTATAGTAAACGTATTTATCAAAATTTAACTTTTGATTCAATCGTCTTCAGAAATGCGCTACAATATACGGTTATTATGGCTATAGCAATATTTATTGCGCTAGGATTTAATATTCAAAAAGCTTATTGGGTACCACTTTCAGCACATACTGTATTACTCTCAAATATGACGACAATCCGTTCACTTGACCGTGCATTAGCAAGAGGAATAGGTACAATTATTGGTGCCCTTATTTTGTCAGGCATATTAGCCTTAAATATTAATCCGTTAATTGCAATATTAATCATGGGTGTTTCAGCAGTGATGACTGAAGCATTTGTTGCGGCAAACTATGCATTTGCTGTTGTTTTCATTACTACGCAAGTAATTATGCTGAATGGTCTAGCTTCGCATAATTTAAGTATAGAAATTGCTTATACACGTATCATCGACGTTATATTGGGTATTGTCATAACTGTTATAGGGATATTCTTAGTTGCCAGAAACACGGCTTCCTCCATGTTACCAGGAGCGATTGCAGAACTAGTTCGTAAAGAAGCCACGCTATTTCATTATTTATTTTCTAAAAATAAATACGAAACGGATGAAGTAGATAAGGGAGAACGTTTAAATTTAAATGTAAAAATTAGCAACGTCACTCAAATGTATAATTCTGCTAATGGAGAATTGTTCAGTAATAAAGAGGTTGTGCGATATTATTATCCTAGTATCTTTGCGTTAGAGGAAATTAGTTTTATGTTAGAAAGGGCGATGAATAACAAAAATCGTATAACTATTGATGATGAGCAAATGGGCGAGTATCTCTTAGCGTTTGAAAATATCGCCAAACATTTCCAACTACAAGGTAGTTTAGAGGAAAGAGAGTTAAGTCATTTACCTCAATATAATTATATTCGATCAGCATTAATTAATATTCAGCGTAACAGTGTTCACGCACGTAAAGATATCACAGAGAATGAAGAAGAACATCATACTTCAAATGACTCTCAATCAAAAGGTTAGTAAGTGTACCTCTCGTTTAATAACTCACGATAGTGGTAAATACTATTAAAAGTTATTTTATTGGGAGGTAAAGTTATGCCTTGGACAATGGACGATTACCCACAAAGTTGGAAAAATTTCGATGAACTTGAACGTAAGAAGGCAATAGACATCGGAAATGCTATGCTAAAAGATGGCTATAAAGAACGCGACGTGATTCCTATTGCTACACAACAAGCTGAAAATTGGTATAAAGACGCGTCTAAAGAAGAATTAGATGAATTAAAGAATAAACATATCACACAACACCAGAAAGATCAGTCAGCTAATCCAAAATTAAATGACGAAAATATACATGTTTATTACGAAGACAATGAATGGAAAGTTAAAACTGAAGATGCTAAACAAGCTTCAGATACATTCGATCAAAAGCAAGACGCCGTGAAACGTGCGAACGAGATTGCTGACAATAAAGGAACTAAAGTCATCGAACATAAAAAAGATGAATAGATTAAATTGAACTGCGTAAGTGCTCATACTTATGCGGTTTTAGTTTGCTTACTTAAATGAGGCGAAAGTATGATGGGCTAACGTTTCTCTATCGATTTCAATTCCGATATAATGGAGGTGTATAGAAAACGGAGGTCGAGATATATGTACGTAGAAAGAAAGCCTTCATTATATGTCGAAGACTTAAGAAATGAATTCAAAAATAGTTTAAATAACTTTCAGGATAGTGAGGCAGCATTTGATACACTATTAGGCTTTGTTGAACTAGACCATGTGTATTCTTCCGCACTTAAAGAAATTAGTACGAAGTTAAGTATTTTAGATGAAAATTTTAATTATCAATTTAAACATAATCCCATACATCATATGGAAAGACGAGTTAAAGAAATGCACAGCTTAGTTAAGAAACTAAGTCGTAAAGGGCTTGAAGTGAGTGCACAAAGCGCCAAAGAGAATATCATGGATATTGCAGGTATTCGAGTGGTTTGTAATTATTTAGATGATATTTATGTGATTGAACAAATGCTACTCAAACAAGAAGACGTTAAATTGTTGAAGCGAAAAGATTATATTGAACATCCCAAAGAAAATGGCTATCGTAGTTTGCATATTGTGGTATCCATTCCTGTCTTTTTAGCTGATGCTGTAGAAGTGACGCCAGTAGAAATTCAAATTCGTACAATTGGTATGGATATGTGGGCAAGTTTAGAACATAAGATTCGATATAAGAATGACGCAGACACTGAAAAGTATAAAGGATTACTTGAACAATGTGCGACTGATATTACAAATGTTGAAAGTAAGATGCAACAAATCCATTCAGAGATATCGAGTAATTAAAGTGTATTATAGAATGAATTTTATTAACCATCTGGTCACACAGATGGTTTTAATTATGTTAAATTCAATAACCACTTTATTTTGGCTATATTTATATAAAAATTATTTATATGTTATTATTATTTTAATTGATATATTAGAAATACGAGGTTATTTATGATTAAGCAGAATTTTACAACTAAGGTTTATCCACTGAAACGATTTAAAGATGAATATAGCGAAGTCGCATACGCAGGAGATATGAATTCTAATAATGTAATTGTCTTTATCCACGGAGCATTATTAACTTATAAAATAATGACAATGTTCGAACCCTATTTTAGAGAATATAAAATGATCTTTGTGAATTGTCCTAGTAGAGGAAAGAGTTCTGATTTAGACAGGGATACACACACGCTTGATGATTACTCTGAACGTATTTATGATGTCTTAACGCAAGTGGTTGAGGAACAACAAATTCACGAATTAAGTATCGTCGGTTATTCAATGGGAGGTATGATTGCAACGCGTCTACTTAAATACAATACTCTCCCCATTACTCATCTTATTTATTTACATAGCGCAGCTAAAATTACCCCAGATGCTAGTATGCTCGCGCGTCTATTTACAAATAATAGTAAGAGGGATATTTTGAAGGACGAAGTGAAAGCAGTTAAAAATCTTCCTCAATACATCTTGAACAAAACCATTTATGCTCATAAAGAGAATGCGTTAGATTTAATACAATTTGTCGCTCCAATAAAAACCATCATTACCGACATACTCTATACTATTAAGACAGATTACTTACCCGATATAGATGAAATAAAGCAGTTCCCTAAAATCATGTTCATGTCTGGTAAAGAAGATCAAATTATTCCATACACAGATTCACAAGCCACACTTGAAAAGTTTAAACAATTGGGCGGTGAAACAAAGGAAATATTATATCCAGGAATAGGTCATATCGATTTTCCTAGTGTGTTGGAAACAACTTCTAAAGATCAAATAGGCGTAGTAGACCACATTAAAAATTGGATTTCGAATTAAAGAAAAAGTTAGACGGAAGGGCGTCTTAAATTTACAAAAGGTGTTGCTAATGACGTTACGTTATTTAATAAAGTGTAATTAGGAGGTGAAAATCTATGTCTAATTATACAACGGGAGAGATAGCACAAAAATGTATCGTTTCTGTGAGAACAGTTCAATATTATGATAAACAAGGGATACTTAGCCCAAGTCAAATGACAGACGCTAATCGGCGTCTTTATACAGACCAAGAAGTTAAGAAACTTGAACTAATTATTTTACTTAAGGAATTAGGTTGTTCAATAAAAGATATAAGATTGTTGTTGAAAAATAATCAATCCCTTAAGGCATTGAACGCTATGTTAAAAGTTAAAGAAGAAGAACTTCAAGAGGATATTAAATCTAAGGAAGTTATCATTAAGAAAATTAAAGATATTTGTAAGTACTTTAACACAACGTCAAATTCACCAATTACACATTTATATGACATAGATCATGTTATGAAACAAACGTCAAATTTAAATAGTTTTAGAAAAAAAATGTGGTTTAGTACCGGCGTTATAAGTCTCATTCAGTATACAGGACTCATCGCAACTATTGTGAAAAAGGACAAAACACCATTCATATCTACTGTGCCAATAACATTTAGTTATGCCTTAATATTAACTTTCTTCTATAAAAATAATGTTTCTTACTTATGTCCTAATTGTCAAAATGTATTTAATCCTAACACATTTGACTTTATTAGAGCTCAGCACACACCGAATACCAGAAAACTGAAATGTCCAAAGTGTCATGAAACACATTTCTGTGTCGAAGTTTCCAAAACTTAAATAGAAAACAGATACTAACCTTGACGTAATATTACGTTAAGGTTTTTTATTTTGAGAAATAATAACAACTAAAGAAAGCGCTTGCAAAATAAAAACGTGTATATTACCATACTTGTATACAAGTTAAGATGTTCAAGTTTGGAGGGTGGAGACAATGACTTATGGCTATCCTAAAAAGTGGATGGAAGGTTTAACAACCGGTGAGTCTATTGCAGCTGAAATACGTTTAGGAATCGTAAGTGGAGAAATCTTATCTGACACATTATTAACAGAGAATCAAATAGCCAAGCAATTTAATGTTAGTCGCTCTCCAGTTAGAGATGCTTTCAAATTGTTACAAACTGACCAATTAATACATCTTGAACGTATGGGAGCTCAAGTTTTATCTTTTGGAGATCAAAAGAAAAGAGAAATGTATGATTTACGTCTCATGCTTGAATCTTTCGCATTTTCAAGATTAAAAGGTCATGACACACAAGCGATAGCTAAAGAAATGAAGAAACAATTAGAAATGATGAAAGTGGCGGTTCAGTTTGAGGATGCAGAGGCATTTACAAAACATGATTTCGAATTTCATGAAGTCATCATTTATGCTGCGAATCATCAATATCTTAAAACATTTTGGAATCACTTGAAGCCAGTAATGGAGTCGCTCATATTACTATCTATGAGACATCGAATGGCTACAGACAAACAAGATTTTGAAAGAATTCATCGCAACCACCAAGTATTTATAGAAGCAATTGAACATTATGATGCTGAGAAATTAAGAGAAGCGTTTCACTTAAACTTTGATGACGTTGGAAAAAATATAGAAAGTTTTTGGTTACGGTAAAGATTTGGAAGAGAGGGACCCTATAATGAAATATATGATTGGCGTTGATATCGGAACTACAAGTACTAAATCTGTACTTTACGATGAAAATGGTCAATTTATAATGAAACATAATATTGGTTATGACTTACATACACCCAATGTAGACGTATCAGAAGAAAATCCAGATGAATTATTTGATGCAGTGTTAATGACGGTGAAGTACATCGTTCGAGAATCTGGTATTTCGAAGAAAGATATTAAGTTAATTTCATTTAGTGCTCAAATGCACAGCTTAGTGGCAATGGACGCTCAAAATAAACGTTTAACTGAGAATATTACTTGGGCTGACAATCGCTCAAGTCGCTATGCTGATTTAATTGAAAATGAATATAATGGCTTTGAAATTTATCAGCGAACAGGTACACCGTTACATCCAATGTCACCACTATCTAAGATTTTCTGGATGAAACATGAACAACCTGCCATATATAATCAAACAGCTAAATTTGCTGATATTAAGACTTACATTTTCTATCAATTATTTGATAAATATGTCATCGATTATTCAATGGCGTCAGCAACTGGGATGTTCAACTTAGAACAATTAGACTGGGATGAAAAAGCGCTAAAACTACTAGGTATTAGTAGAGACCAATTACCAGAGCTTGTACCAACAACCCATATCTTAACTGGCATGAAGAAACGTTTTGCCGAGCTCATGGATATTGATGAAAATACTCCAGTAGTTGTGGGAGCAAGTGATGGTGTACTTTCGAATTTAGGTGTTAATAGCTATAAAAAAGGCGAAGTTGCAGTGACTATAGGTACATCCGGTGCCATTAGAACAGTTATAAATAAACCACGTACAGATTATAAAGGTCGTATATTTTGTTATGTTTTAGATGATGAACACTACGTCATTGGTGGTCCAGTGAATAATGGTGGAGTGATTCTACGATGGTTACGTGATGAGATTCTTGCAAGCGAAGTAGAAACTGCTAAGCGTTTAGGTGTTGATCCCTACGATGTGTTAACGCAAATTGCTAGTCGAGTAAAACCAGGTGCAGAAGGTCTTATCTTTCATCCATATCTTGCTGGTGAACGTGCCCCACTATGGAATGCAGACGCTAGAGGTTCATTCTTTGGTTTAACGCTCTCTCATAAAAAGGAACACATGATACGTGCAGCATTAGAAGGTGTACTTTACAATTTATACACTGTATATCTTGCGTTAATAGAAGTTATGAATGAGACACCAAATACAATTAAAGCGACAGGTGGTTTCGCTAAAAGTGAGATTTGGAGACAAATGATGGCAGATATTTTTGATACTAATCTTATCGTGCCAGAAAGTTATGAGAGTTCATGCTTAGGTGCATGTGTACTAGGACTGAAAGCAATAGGGGAAATTGATGACTTCTCTATTATAGAAGAAATGGTAGGAACAACGAACGCTCATCAACCAAATCAAAATACTGTAGCAATTTATCAAGAGCTTGTTAAAATCTTTATTAATATAAGTCGTTCTATAACTGAAAGCTATAGTGAAATAGCAAACTTCCAACGTAAACATATAAGCAATTAAGCACTAAGAGTATTAACTATAAACTTGCAACTCAGACATTTAAAAGAGAAAGAAGGGGAATGTTATGTTTGGAGAAATTTGGCCACTCATAAGTGTTGTACTCGGGATTGTTATCTTACTTACTTTAATTATATTCTTGAAATTAAATACATTTATTTCATTAATCATTACTTCAATTATTACGGCACTATTACTTGGAATGCCTTTAAATAAAATTATGGAAACGATTGAAAATGGAATGGGTAGTACCTTAGGTCATATTGCGCTCATCTTCGGATTAGGAGCAATTCTAGGTAAACTACTAGCTGATGGTGGAGGTGCTACTCGAATTGCAGATACGCTCATCGCTAAATTTGGTCAGAAACATGTTCAGTGGGCTATGCTCATCGCTGCTTTCATCGTAGGTATTGCATTATTCTTTGAAGTTGGTTTGGTACTATTAATACCACTCGTATTTACAGTAGCTAAGCGTGCAAATGTTTCAATCTTAAAATTAGGACTACCAATGGTTACAGCATTATCAGTAACTCATGGTTTCTTACCACCACATCCGGGGCCTGTCGTGATAGCAAAAGAGCTTAAAGCTAATATTGGTGAAGTATTATTATACGGTATCATCATTGCAATCCCAGTGACACTTATCGCTGGCCCATTCTTTAATCATATGGCTCAAAAAATAATTCCTAGTGCTTATAGACGTGAAGGGGATATTACTTCATTAGGTACTCAAAAAGAATTCAAAGAGGAAGAAATGCCAAGTTTTGGTATTAGCTTACTCACAGCAACATTACCAGTTATTTTAATGTTAATTTCCACAATTGTGCAATTAGTGACAGGTCATGAAGATCCAACAAACTGGTTTGAACAAATCATTTATCTTATAGGAACAGCTGGTACAGCAATGTTAATTGCGGTTATCTTTGCGATTTTCTCCATGGGTGTAATGAGGCAACGTAAGATGGAGAATATTATGGAATCCGTTACAAATGCAATTTATCCTATAGGTATGATGTTACTCATCATTGGCGGTGGCGGTACATTTAAACAAGTGTTAATTGATGGAGGCGTTGGAGACACCATCGCTAAAATGTTTGAAGGTTCCAACATGTCACCTATATTGCTCGCATGGATTGTCGCAGCTGTATTACGTATTGCGCTTGGATCAGCTACAGTTGCTGCGGTCTCAACAACAGGTATCGTGATACCTTTATTACATCATTCAGTTACGAACGTTGCATTAGTTGTGCTCGCAATTGGTGCAGGAAGTGTTATCCTATCCCACGTCAATGATGCAGGTTTCTGGATGTTCAGAGAATACTTTGGCCTCACGATTAAAGAAACATTTTTAACGTGGTCATTACTAGAGACAATCATCTCTGTTTCTGGAATTATTTTCATACTATTTATCAGTTTATTTGTTTAATTAAATATAACCGAATGATTATCGATATGAACAACAGTCCCTTCACTAAGTAAATTGGTGAAGGGATTAACTCTACTATGAAAGCATTTTAAATAATGATACACTTTAAAATGAATACGATAAACAATATAAATAAAGGGGTTTACATATTGAGACAAATTAAAAAAGCAATTATACCTGCAGCTGGCTTAGGTACGAGATTCTTACCAGCTACAAAAGCTATGCCTAAAGAAATGTTACCAATATTGGATAAACCAACAATACAATACATAGTAGAAGAAGCTTCACGTGCAGGCATCGAAGATATTATCATCGTTACTGGAAAACATAAACGAGCAATTGAAGATCATTTCGATAATCAAAAAGAACTTGAAATGGTGTTAGAAGATAAAGGTAAAACTGAATTATTAGAAAAAGTTCAATATTCTACTGAATTAGCTAATATTTTCTATGTACGACAAAAAGAGCAAAAAGGTTTAGGACATGCAATTTATTCTGCTCGTCAATTTATAGGTGATGAACCGTTTGCTGTGCTTCTAGGTGATGATATTGTTGAATCTGATACACCAGCTATTAAACAATTAATGGAAGTATATGAAGAAACTGGTAATTCAGTGATAGGTGTTCAAGAGGTGCCAGAGTCAGAAACGCATCGCTATGGTATTATTGATCCTTTATCTAAAAAAGAACGTCGTTACGAAGTTCAAAAGTTTGTTGAGAAACCTGAACAAGGTACAGCACCTTCTAATTTAGCAATTATGGGACGTTATGTCCTAACTCCAGAGATCTTTGATTATTTAAAAACACAGAAAAAAGGTGCAGGTAATGAAATTCAACTCACTGATGCTATCGAAAGAATGAATAGTGAACATCAAGTATTTGCATATGACTTTATCGGTAACCGCTATGATGTTGGTGAAAAGTTAGGTTTCGTAAAAACTACTATTGAATACGCACTAAAAGACGAAAGTATGAAAGATGAACTTAAGCAATTCATCAAAAAACTTAATATTGATTAATATGAAAAGGCACACAGAAATTTTATTTCTGCGTGCCTTCTTAATGTATTAATGTAATACCTCTACAAACTTAACGTTAGCAGTAATGTAATAGCCATCAACGGTTTTTAATCTTGGAGTAAAATTATTTGTATAATCGATATCGATAATATTTAATTCATCTTTAGGTTGCATCGTTTGAATTGGTTCGTTTTTGAAAGTAACGTCAGTGTAAAGTTTACACTTCTTCATTACTCTAATTCTTTTAGGAATAGTAGAAACGTAGCCATCTTTCTTTTTCAATTCAGTAGGTTTAACAAAATTTACATTAGCAGTAATGAATCGCTTATCTTTAGTAATTAATCTCATTGTTCCCTTAGATGTTTGACTCATATCAGATATGGGAATTAAACTACCTTTTTTTATAGTATTAAATTCTTCTTTAAAGTCTGCATCAATATAACTTTTAATAGTTTTTTTAGTAATTATAAAATTGGGTTTTTCGCTTAAATACTTAGTATCATTTACTTTATTTGTTGGGACATCCTCAATTTTAGATTGTTTTTTTATAAATTCTAACTTAAAGTTTTGACGGTTTAGACTAACATCATCATTGAAATTAGGATAAGTAGCGAATACAAGTGCTGTTTTGTAAAGATTATATTTAATAGCAATATTAAAATCAAATTCATCAAAGATTAAATCATCAGTTTTAATATATATGAAGTTATCTTTATGTTCATAATTCACAGATTTAGAAAATCTTTCGTCTCGAATTTTAATTAATTCTACGTTATTGATTTCTACACTTGGTTTAGTAAATAATTCAATTACCTCATAAAATGTATCATCTATCATCTCTGTACCTTTATACACAGGCATACACGCTTCTTGTAGAGGTATTAAATGGTTATATTTATCAGGATATTTTAAATAAACACTTGTATTTTTAATAAACTTTTGTTTGTTAGAATCAAAAATTTTGTAATAAATGTATTCTTGCATAGCTTCTTTATCTGAGTGAAAAAGACTATAAACATTTTTATACTCATCTATAGTAAGTAAGTCTTCCACATTGTATCCAGTTTCTTTAATAATGGATTCTACTTTAGAAAATTGATTAAAAAAGAATTCTTTATTATCAGATTTTAAAAATGTTTTAGTCACTAAGAAGCGTTGCATGTAATCCACTTCTACTATACGACTCAAAATACTTTCCATAGCTATTTTAGGAATATCTAAATTAACAATTTGACGTAAAACTTCTAAATTGATTTTTGATTTTTCAATAACATCAGTAGATTTAACTAATGAGACATTATCTGTAAAGCGATTAACGTGATAGGTAGCTTCAGTTGTCATTGATGCACTTGTACACTTACTAATTAATTCCGCAAAGAATAATTTATCTTCACCAAATTTCATATGTTGAAATTTTATTTGATTATCTATTACTGTTGAACGCTTAAAAATTTTACCTGGTGGACCCACAGCACGAAAAATTTCATTGATTTCATATGGAATTAAACCATTGGCTTCCTTATATGAAGCGAAACGAGCCATTTTAGAAACATTTTTATCTTTATGCCTAAAGCTTTGTCCAAAGCCAATATCTGAATGATGTTCAGACATTTGAAATACTAATTTCGGAAAGCCCTTTTTATCTAACCAATCGTCAGCATCCAATAAAGCAATGTATTCACCATTTGCCACCTCGATACCTACATTACGAGGTTCAGCTGGACTTCCAGAGTTTTGTTCTAATTGAATACATTTTATAAAATCGTACTTATCATCATAGTACTGAAGAATTTCATAAGATCTATCCGAAGAAACATCATCTACAAATATAGCTTCAATTAATGAATGGTCCATTTCTAAATCCACTAAAGATTGTACACATCTCTCAATAAAAGGTTCCTTATTATAAACAGGAACAATAATTGAAATTAACTTACTAATTTTAAACTCCCCCAAAACAAAAATATTACTCACTATATTTTTGTATAATAAAATAATTATACTACAAGAATAGCGTTTTTACAAGAAACAGAATAGATATATTACCTAAAACTTTTTAAAGAACTATCACAAGGTTATTATAAATTATGTTGATGCTTAAATATTATCGAGAATTTACATAAAAAATAAGAAGTGATGATTTTGTGAAAAGTATCACAAAATACTTTTATTTTACATGAAAAGGTGTAGTATATGAATTGTAAGGAGTAAGTAATAAATTATGGAGTGATTGACTATGAGAAATGTAATTGAGAATTTAATTAACTCTGATGTAAGTAGTTACGAAATTTATGTACACACTGGCGTAAATCAAGGTCTTATAGGTGATCTTAAAGATGGATATTTAACAATTGACTCAATCCCTTATATTGATGCCGAGAGATTATATTATTATAGTCTAGAACGTAAATCCCTTGTTACAAGTTAACCAAACCAATAACGCTATTGATAACTCCCGAAAATGATGAAATGAACTTGCTCTCAAAGAGTAATTGAGAGCAACAAACACTCTATATACCCCTAAAATCTAGAATAATGTGTTAGAAGACCACATCCTACGCCCCAGTAAGATGTGGTCTTCACTATGTTTATTCATCTTATTGATTATTTAATAAAAAATGTAAATCCTAAAATTACTCTCTATGTATTTAATATTTTTTGAAGGGTGAACGAAAAATAAGGTCATCCGACTCCTCTGGGAATAGGACGAGTTGAAAACTTGCATAGCAAGGTTGAGACTGTCTCCAAGGAAAGCGTGATGACCAAAATATATTTATCTTCTAATGAATCATTCTAGACTAATCTATTGAGTAATTCGACCTCTTGGGTTTTCTTTTTTATCATTTTGTTTAAAGTTCTTTTTAATACCATTATATGCATAGGTGATATTGAATAACTTATTCTTTGCAGCATCTCTACTCGCAAATGGTAATCTCACGTCTTCCATTTTCTCAACTTCATGTCTAAAAGCTTTTTCTTCTTTTTGACGTTCTTTTATAGACATATTTAACCATTCTTCTTCAGTAAATAAATCTTCGAAATGAAATTCAAATGCAGTACGGTGCTTTTCTTCTCTTAATTTTAGAACGCGATCATGATAAGACATATCTCTCACTACCTCCTTCTAGTATATACTCATAATTATATATTACTATTTTATATTAATTATTAAGTACCCACACTGAAATTATAACATTTTTTAATTTTTGCAATCACTTCAATTTTATAGAGTATTGAAAAACGTTAAGATAAATATAACTTATATTGAAATTCATTTTCCAAAAAGGAGACTAAAGATATGTCAGAGTTAAACAATAAAGTAGCAGTAATTACAGGAGCAGGTAGTGGGATTGGAGAAGCTATCGCCAAAGCGCTAAGCCAACACGGGGTTAACATTGCGCTTGCTGGAAGAAATGAAGAAAAACTACAAATCGTGGCACAACAACTTGAAACTGAGACAAAAGTCATCCCTACAGATGTCACTCAAAAAGATAGTGTTGACCAAATGCTACAAGTCGTTAAAGGACACTATGGCAAAGTCGACATCGTTGTTAATAGCGCTGGACAAAGTTTATCATCTAAAATCACAGATTATGACGTTGAACAATGGGACACAATGATTGATGTGAATTTAAAAGGGACGCTTTATGTATTACAAGCAGCATTGCCACATTTATTAAATCAATCAAGTGGACATATTATAAATATTGCTTCTATTTCAGGATTTGAAGTTACGAAGACAAATGCTGTATACAGCGCCACTAAAACAGCAATCCATACTATTACACAAGCACTTGAAAAAGAACTCGCACGTACCGGTGTAAAAGTGACAAGTGTATCACCAGGCATGGTTGAAACACCAATGACTGAAGGTAATGACTTTGGCGGACTTAAAAAGTTAGATACACGCGACATCGCCGATGCAGTTGTATATGCGTTAACGCAACCAAGCCATGTAAATGTTAATGAAGTGACAGTCAGACCTGTATAGAAGTATTAAAGAGCATACTATTAAGATGACAAGCACTTATAGAATGTTAAACTTGAATTGTAAACTATTTGATACTTTTAATTTACATAAAGGAAGGGATATCAAATGAATCAACGTCAATTCGAGATTTTAAACATGCTTGTTGAATTTAACACGGAGAGTCCTCCAGGAAGAAATACAGACCCATTACAAAATGAAATTGAATTATTATTAAGAGATTTAGGTTTCTCTATTCAGCGGGAACACCTTTATGACAATGATAGTATCATTGTGGCCACTTTAAAGGGTGAAGACTCTGAAGCACCCAAGTTAATATTAAATGGCCATGTTGATGTCGCGTCTGTAGATGATGATCAATATTGGCAATATCCTCCATTCAAATTAACAGAAGTGGACGGCTGGTTATACGGCAGAGGTGTCAGTGATATGAAAGGCGGCATGTCATCCTTATTTTATGTTTTGGAAAGGTTAAATCAAGAAGGGCATCGTCCTAAAGGTGACATTATCATACAATCAGTTGTAGGTGAAGAAGTTGGAGAGGCAGGTACGAAACGTGCATGTGAGATAGGTCCTAGAGGGGATTTAGCCTTAGTATTAGATACGAGTGAAAATCAAGCTTTAGGACAAGGTGGCGTTATCACAGGTTGGATTACTGTTAAAAGTAAAAACACGATTCATGATGGTGCCCGTAGTCAGATGATTCATGCGGGTGGTGGTTTATTTGGTGCAAGTGCGATTGAAAAGATGACAAAGGTCATTCAAGCATTAAATGAACTTGAATCTCATTGGGCAGTGATGAAAAAGAGTCCAGGCATGCCACCAGGTGCGAATACCATTAATCCAGCAGTGATAGAAGGCGGTCGTCATCCAGCTTTTATTGCAGATGAATGCCGATTATGGATTACCGTACATTATTTACCTAATGAGCGATATGAAGATGTTGTTGAAGAAATTGAAGATTACTTAAATCGCGTGGCTGAAGCGGATATTTGGATGAGAGAGAATCCACTTGAGTTTGAGTGGGGTGGAGCATCTATGATTGAAGACAAGGGAGAAATTTTCCCAAGTTTTACAGTGCCAATAGAACATCCTGGATTTAAACAACTAGAAGATGCGCACCAACATGTGCATGGTAGTGCGTTAAGACATGGCATGAGTACGACCGTAACAGATGGTGGTTGGATTGCGCATTTCGATATTCCAACTATATTATATGGTCCAGGTAGTCTGGAAGAGGCACATAGTGTTGATGAAAAGGTTGAGAAACGTGAATTAGAGCAGTATAGCGAAGTGCTATATGAGTTTCTGAAACATTGGTATGAGCACCCTGAGAAGTAATATAAAATGTGAAGTAAATCCAAAATTGTAAGGGTTAAAGTGGATAAAAAAACCCCTCACTATTTCGTATAGTGAGGGGTTGCTTCATATCAAGCAGAAAGACTTGTTACTATAAGTAAAGTTTAAGATTTTATCTTCTAAACGATTCTTTCAATCTACTCATCCAACTACCACCGCGTTTTGAACGAACGGGTTGACCTGTTGGTTGTGCAGTTTGTTTCTTGAGCTCTTGTCCATATTTGATTGCTTTTTGCATTAAGTATACTTGTGAATTTAATGGTGACAAGTTGTTTTTAACATAGTGATATACACCATTTTCATCTTGGTAACGTCCTTTTTCATTATCTGAAAGTTGTAAGTTCATGTAATCGACTAAACGCTTACCAATGGTTTTATTTTCAACAGGGAACAAGATTTCAACACGTTTAATCATGTTACGTGTCATAACATCTGCTGAAGATAAGTAAATACGTTCGTCGCCATTATTATGGAAGTAGTAAATACGAGAGTGTTCAAGTAAACGTCCAACAATACTTACTACTTCAATATTTTCGCTAATTCCAGGAACACCAGGTTTGAGACAACAGATACCTCTTATAATAAGCTGAATTTTAACACCAGCTTGAGAGGCTTCAAAGAGCTTTTCAATAATAGCTTTATCGGTAAGAGAATTCATCTTCATCATAATCTTACCGTTTCCATATTCTAAGTGATTACTGATTTCTTTATCTATGCGATCGATAAAGACATCACGAATATCAAATGGCGCTACAATCAGTTTGTTATATTCTGGTTTGATGGAGTAACCACTTAAATAATTAAAGAAGTTAATCGCATCCTCTGCAATTTCTTGATTTGTAGTAATGATTCCCATATCTGTATAGAGCTTGGCTGTTTTGTCATTATAGTTACCTGTACCAAGGTGTACAAATGATGTTAATTCGCCACCAATACGTTTAACTACTAGCGCTATTTTACTGTGTGTCTTAAGGTGCGTCATACCATAAATCACGTGACAACCTGCATCTTCAAGCATACGTGCCCAATGAACGTTATTCTCTTCATCGAAACGAGCTTTTAGTTCCACAAGTACTGTAACTTGCTTACCATTTTCAGCGGCTTCTTTCAGACTATTAATTATTGGCGAGTCTTTACTCACACGGTAAAGCGTCTGTTTAATCGCAATGGTATTTGGATCGTCAGCTGCTTCACGAATAAAATCAACGATAGGCTCAAATGATTCATAAGGATGATGGAAGAAAATATCTCTTTCTAAAGCTAATTTATAAATATTATTGTTCCCTAATGATCTTGGTACTTGTGGTGTGTATTTCTCATAAGTAAGATATTTAAGTTTATTCGAAAGATGATCAACTAAGCCGAATAAAAATGTTAAATCTAAGGGACCATTTAAGAAGTATACGTCATTTTCTTCTACTTCTAATTGTTCATTAAGCCATTCGATATTCTCTCTTTGAGCTGTACGTCCATCGACTTCTAAACGTACGGCTGAACCACTTTTACGTTCTTTTAAAAAGCGTTCAATTTCAATCAGTAAGTCTTCAGCACCGTCTTCATGAATCGTTAAATCGGCATTTCTGGTAATTCTAAAAGTAAATGTATTTAAAACCTCATATCCTGTAAATAGGTAGTTGATAAAGTATGTAATGACATCTTCAACCATTACAACATATTGTTTATTACCTTCGTTAAGTGTTAAAAAGCGAGGAATTAAAGATGGAATTTGTACAATTGCAGAATTAATAGCATCTTCAGTATCAATATCTACAAAAATATTTAAACTTTTGTTATTTAATTTTGGAAATGGGTGATACGCGTCAATACCTAGTGGCGTCAGAGTAGGTAGAATACGTATTTTGAATTCTTTTTCAAGTTTCTCTAAGAGCGTTTCTGATAAACAATCAGGTTTAACCATTTCAATATCATAATTACGTAACTCTTCAATAAGTTCGTTGTAGCGTTGATATTGCATATGAACATACTCTGTATTCTTTATCTTAATCGCATCAAGTTGTTCTTGAGGCGTCATTTGAGCTTTATTTTCAGGTTTGTCATAACCCATTTTCACTTGGTCTTTTAAACCAGCTACACGAACCATGAAAAATTCATCTAAATTCGAACTGAAAATAGATACAAAATTAAGCATTTCGAGTAACGGATTATTCTTATCATAAGCTTCCTGTAAGACTCTATAGTTAAAATCTAACCAACTTAACTCCCTGTTATTATAGTACTGTGGTAAATTAATATCCTTTTCTCCCAATTGAGTTTGCATAACTCTCAATACACCTCATTATTTAGTCTTTATAGTTGTGTAGTCTAAAAATATCATATGAATTTTAAGATTTTGTAAAGACGATTGAAACTTTCCCCTTTAAAATCTTTTCGATATGTTTCTTCTGTCTATTAGCTTGATATTCTTCTGCAATAGGCTCTCCTTTGTAGTAAACATAGAGTTCATATTTATCGTCTTTTTTCTCTTTAAGTTTAACCTCTTCTACAAAGCTGGTATGTGAAATATTTAACGCATTCACAAATTTAATGATGCCACCTAAAGCCTGAATGGTATCAACTTCCTTACCGCTAAACCATTCTGTTTCTTTAACATAGAACTTAAGTAATGATTTATTTTTAAAACTTGCAAGTAATGCTAGCTTCACGCGGTCTTTATGAGAAAATCCATTAATCATAGAATTCGCAATTAAGTAATAGGTATGTGGTGAACTTGAATCTGAATCTATAAAGCTACCAAGGTAATAAATGTAAGCACCTTCGACGAATAAAGCTTTTTCTTGATCTGAAACTTTCAAATTACCGTGTTTTAATAGTTGATCCAGTAAAGATTGAGCTAATTTTAATCGACGATTCGCACTATCTTCTTCAATGTTATACTCATTCGCAAGATGTCTTAATGCATCTTGACGTACGTTATCTTTTTTAAACTCATTAGGGTGACGTTGACGTATCAAGTTCATAACATAGCCTTCACGAATACCGTTTCTTGAGAAAGTGAATTGTGTAGCATCAATTTTCTTAAAAAGTGTTTTAAACACTGAGACGGCAGGTAGGATAATATCTACGCGATCTCGACTTAGGCCATCAAGGTTAGTTAAATCATCTCGTGAGCTTTTACGGATGATATCATATACTTCATCGATGTCTTTAAGTGACATGGTATAGTTATGAACGCCACCAATAGGGTAGGAATGTTCTGATTGATGTATTCGCGCAACGTTACGTGCAGAGCCACCTACACCAACGAGTGCAATCTCTTGATCTTTTAACCAATCAAGTTGATTAAACTGTTCGGATAAAAACTTTTCCATACTTTTAATGGCTGGTTTATCGTTATGGTCTTTGTCGCCAAAGAATTGACGTTTTAATGTTACTACTCCAAATGGAAAACTATGTGCCTCTTTAAGTTTCTTGTCTTTGAAGAGCGTCACTTCTGTAGATCCGCCACCAATATCTACAGAAATACCATTTTCAATATCTGTCGTATGTGAAATGGCATAGTATCCATAGAAAGCTTCATCTTCTTCAGGCACAATCTGAATTTCAATATTCAAATCTTTTTTGATTTGCTTAATGATGTCATCTCTATTTTTCGATTGACGTATTGCTGCTGTCGCAATAGGATGTAATTCTTGAACATCAAACTTGTCAGCAACTTTCTTGAAACTACGAAGCGCTTCTTTTAACACTTCAATACCTTCATCGTTCATTTTTGTGTCTTCTGTTAAATATTGACTAAGACGTGCAGGTGTCTTAATGTTGAGGATTTCATTTAGTCCTGTTTCTGTAGTGAAACCAAAAATAACGAGTCGAATCGTATTTGAGCCAATGTCTATTAAACCTATTCTTTCTTCCATCTCTGCCTCCTGTGATTCTTACGGGAAGTTTGAAATTAACCCTGTTTAATTTTATTTTACATGATATAGATAAATTGAAAAGATTTTTAAGAAACTTTTTGTTAAAGTTTTATAGTAATTTGGGAAAACTATAATATTTTAGGCAATATGTATTTAATTACGCAGATAAAAGGGTGTCTGTAATAAAATTTTGAATTTAAAAGTTGAAAAAGCTAGTACATCTAGAGGGTAGATATACTAGCGATTATTTTTATTGTAAGTGAGTTTAAAATGCCAGGAATGATAGACGGGTTACGAAAAGCAGGTCAATCGAC
>NZ_KV793039.1:0-68447 GCF_001808345.1 Staphylococcus sp. HMSC06C11 | reverse complement strand
TAATCCACAAAATAAGCACGAATGACAAGAGAAATGAGAATAAAAGAAGTTTCAAGAAAGTCATGAAGTGCAACTCCACTTCTTTCACGAAGTGAAAGTTAGTGTTACTTATGCAACCGCAAAGCGGTTGTAACAAAAGGCGTATTAAGGCAATTACTTTTTAATGATCACAATGGACAAGCCATTGTGTAAGTATCACTAATCATTAAAATGAAAGTGATACTATATAAGCACTAAAGTGCTAAGCTATTTTAAGGAACGCCTGAGCTAAAGCTCATGCATAAGAAACGCTAAGCACTAAAGTGCTAAGTGTTTCTAAAAATTCTACTTGTATTTTAGAAAGTAAAATGGGAAAATATAGTAGTCTATGGATAGACACTTTTAAAGGAGGTGAATCGACGTGGAAAACTTCGATAAAGTAAAAGATATCATCGTTGACCGTTTAGGTGTTGATGCTGACAAAGTAACTGAAGATGCATCATTTAAAGATGATTTAGGCGCTGACTCACTTGATATCGCTGAATTAGTAATGGAATTAGAAGACGAATTTGGTACTGAAATTCCTGATGAAGAAGCTGAAAAAATCAACACTGTTGGTGATGCTGTTAAGTACATCAATAGCTTAGAAAAATAATAAACTTACATCTGAGTCGTCACTCACGTCGGCTCAGATTTTTTCTTTAGTTTTACTTTATTTTCACGTAAAATTAAGATGTATAAATATTTATTTTAGAGTTAGGAGGTTAGGCAGTGGCTAACCATAAAAAGAGAGAGATGGTCAAAGAATTTCAACAAAAATTTACCAACAAAATGAATGAGTGGGGTTTTAATTTTAATAATATCGATATGTATCAACAAGCGTTCTCACATTCGAGTTTTATCAATGATTTTAATATGAATCGACTTGATCATAATGAACGTTTAGAATTTTTAGGTGATGCGGTATTAGAATTGACGGTTTCACGCTATTTGTTTGATAAGCATCCTCATTTGCCAGAAGGTAATCTGACAAAGATGCGTGCAACAATTGTTTGTGAGCCCTCACTTGTAATATTTGCAAATAAAATTGATTTAAATGAACTTATTTTATTGGGTAAAGGTGAAGAAAAAACAGGCGGTAGAACTAGACCATCATTAATATCTGATGCTTTTGAAGCATTTGTAGGTGCTTTATATTTAGACCAAGGTTTAGATACTGTATGGAAATTTGCTGAGAAAGTCATTTTCCCATATGTAGAAGATGATGAATTAGTTGGTGTGGTCGACTTTAAAACACAGTTTCAAGAATACGTACATCGACAAAATAAAGGTGATGTGACCTATCGCCTTATTAAAGAAGAGGGTCCTGCCCACCATAGGTTATTTACTTCTGAAGTTATTTTAGAAAATAATGCAGTTGCAGAGGGTAAAGGAAAGACGAAGAAAGAATCCGAACAAAAGGCAGCCGAGCAAGCTTATAAGTCAATGAAGAAAAATGAGTCATTTTAATGTAGATGAGTGACATCTATAGAGAAGCATACGCATACATAATTATTAATTAATTAGAAATAGTAATAATGAGATTGTATTGTGACATGCTGATAAACTCAACATGAATGTGATAAGGAGAATAAGATGGTTTATTTAAAATCAATAGATGCCATAGGATTTAAGTCTTTTGCCGACCATACCAATGTCCAATTTGATAAAGGTGTGACAGCTATTGTTGGTCCTAATGGTAGTGGTAAAAGTAATATTACTGATGCAATTAAATGGGTATTAGGTGAACAATCAGCTAAATCGTTACGTGGTTCTAAAATGGAAGATATTATCTTTTCAGGAGCAGAACATAGAAAGGCTCAAAACTATGCTGAAGTAAAACTCAAATTAGATAATCATTCTAAAAAATTGCAGATTGATTCAGATGAATTAGTAGTCACTCGGCGTCTATACCGTAGTGGAGAAAGTGAATACTACTTAAATAACGATCGTGCTCGTTTAAAAGATATTATTGAAATCTTTTTAGATTCAGGTTTAGGAAAAGAAGCATTCAGCATCATCTCACAAGGTAGAGTTGACGAAATTTTAAATGCTAAACCTATCGACCGACGACAAATTATTGAAGAGTCAGCTGGCGTATTAAAATATAAAAAGCGGAAAGCTGAATCTATTAACAAGTTAGATCATACTGAAGATAATCTAACTCGTGTTGAAGATATCTTATATGATTTAGAAGGTCGAGTTGAACCACTTAAAGAAGAAGCAGCAATTGCTAAAGAATATCAACAGTTATCCAAACAAATGGAACAAAGTGATGTTATCGTTACGGTACATGACATCGATCAATATACGGAAGACAACACTAAATTAGACCAACGTTTAAATGAGTTGAAAAGTCAGCAAGCAGATAAAGAAGCACAACAAGCTCAAGTAAATCAATTGTTGCAAAAGTTCAAAGGCGAACGTCAGCAAGTTGATTCTGATATTGAAAAATTAAACTATGAATTAGTTAAAACAACAGAAACATATGAACAACTCGCTGGGAAATTAAATGTATTAGAAGAACGTAAAAAGAATCAATCAGAAACAAATGCTAGATATGAAGAAGAGCTTGAGAACTTAAATGCTCAGATTGAATCGATTGATCATGAAAAGCAACAAAATGAAGAAACGTTAAATGAACTTAAAGATAAACAGAAACATTTAAATAAAGAAGTACAAGATCTAGAGTCAATTCTGTACGTATCTGATGAACAACACGATGAAAAGCTTGAAGAAATTAAGAATAATTATTATACGCTAATGTCTGAACAATCGGACGTTAATAATGATATACGTTTTCTTGAACATACGATTAATGAAAACGAGGCAAAAAAATCTAGATTAGATTCGAGACTTGTTGAAGCATTTAATCAGTTAAAAGAGATACAAAATAATATTAATGAAACTGAAAAAAGTTATAAAATTTCTAAAAAGGCTTTAACAGAAGCGGAACAACACATTCACCGTATTGAAAAAGATTTAACCAAATCTAAAAAACAGCAATCTGAATATGAAGATAAGCTGTATCAAGCCTACAGATATAATGAAAAATTAAAATCTAGAATTGATAGTTTAGCTACTCAAGAGGAGGATTATACGTATTTCTTCAATGGGGTTAAACACATTCTCAAAGCTAAAGATAACGAATTGAGAGGAATTCATGGCGCAGTAGCTGAAGTGATTGATGTTCCATCTCAAATGACTCAAGCAATAGAAACAGCTTTAGGTGCATCACTTCAACATGTCATCGTTGATAATGAGAAAGATGGGAGACAGGCGATTCAATTTTTAAAGCAACGCAATTTAGGGCGTGCGACATTTTTACCTTTAAATGTTATTAAGCCACGACATATTGCGTCAGATATTAAAGAGATAGCTCGTCAAACTGAAGGGTTTATTAATATTGCGTCAGATGCTGTAAATGTTTCTTCCAAGTACCAAAGTGTCATTGAAAATTTATTAGGAAATACAATCATCGTTAATGATTTAAAACATGCTAATGAATTAGCTAGAGCTATACGTTATCGTACTCGAATTGTAACTTTAGAAGGAGATGTAGTTAATCCTGGTGGTTCAATGACTGGCGGTGGTGCACGAAAATCGAAAAGTATTCTTTCTCAAAAGGATGAACTATCAAAAATGCGTCATCAACTTGAGGATTATCAACGTCAAACTGCTGATTTTGAACGTCATTTTAAAGAATTAAAAGACAAGTCCGAACAATTAAGTGAGCAGTATTTCGATGCGAGCCAACAATATAATACGTTAAAAGAAAAAGTGCATCATCATGAATTAGAGTTAGATCGTTTAAAAACACAAGAGACGCATCTTAAGAACGAACATGAAGAATTTGAATTTGAGAAAAATGATGGTTATCAAAGTGATAAAAGTAAAGAAACTTTAACGCAAAAACAGGCGCGTTTATCTGAAATCCAACAACAATTGACTGAATTAGAGAGTGAAATTGAACGTTATACTCAATTGTCTAAAGAAGGTAAAGAATCAACAACTAAAACCCAACAACAACTTCATCAAAAACAATCCGATTTAGCAGTGGTGAAAGAGCGAATAAAATCTCAAAAAGTCGAGATTGAACGTTTAGTTAAACAACAAGAATCAACGCAGCAACAAATTAAGACTGTTGAAGAGAAAATAAGGCTGTTTAATTCTGACGAAATGATGGGTGAACAAGCATTTGAGGATTTGAAATCTCAAATTCAAGAACAAGAAGAGGCACGTGATCAGCTTAATCAACAACATGAAGAACTTAAACAACAACGTATCAATCTAAATGAAACGATTGAGAATAATGAAAGTCAGCTACAAGTTTGTCATCAAGATATTTTAGCTATCGAAAATCATTATCAAGATATTAAAGCAAAACAATCAAAATTAGATGTGTTGATTAATCACGCGATAGACCATCTGAATGATGTATATCAGTTAACTGTAGAGAGAGCACGCGCTTTATATGAATCTAATGAACCTATTGAAAGTCTACGTAAGAAAGTCAAACTTACGAAAATGTCTATAGATGAGTTGGGTCCAGTAAACTTAAATGCTATTGAACAGTTCGAGGACTTAAATGAACGTTATACCTTCCTCAATGAGCAACGCACGGATTTAAGAGAAGCTAAAGAGACACTTGAACAAATCATTAATGAAATGGATCGTGAAGTAGAAGGACGTTTTAAAGAAACATTCCATGCGGTACAAGACCACTTTACAACTGTCTTCAAACAATTATTCGGTGGCGGACAAGCTGAACTACGTTTAACAGAAGACGATTACTTATCAGCAGGTGTTGATATTATTGTTCAACCTCCTGGTAAAAAGCTTCAACATCTTTCTTTATTAAGCGGTGGTGAACGCGCATTAAGTGCTATAGCATTATTATTTGCAATTCTTAAGGTACGTTCTGCTCCATTTGTTATACTAGATGAGGTAGAGGCAGCGTTAGATGAAGCAAATGTGATTCGCTACGCTCAATACTTAAATGAACTATCAGAACAAACACAATTTATAGTTATTACTCATCGTAAAGGAACGATGGAGTTCTCTGACCGTTTATATGGAGTCACAATGCAAGAGTCAGGTGTTTCTAAGTTAGTTAGCGTTAACCTAAATACTATAGATGAGGTTATGAAGGAGGAACAAGCATGAGTTTTTTTAAACGCTTAAAAGATAAATTTTCAGGTAAAAGTGAAGATGAGATTCAAAAAGAATTAACTGAAGATGTGGAATCAAACGAAACAAGTGATTCGGATGCATCAAGTGAATCAGGTGAACCCAATGTCACTGATACAATCGAAGAGCCTAAACCTAAGAAAAAACCAAAAAAATTAAGTGAAGCTGATTTCGACGAAGATGGTTTAATCTCAATTGAGGACTTTGAAGAAATTGAAGCCCAAAAAATTGGTGCGAAATTTAAAGCTGGTTTAGAAAAATCACGTCAAAATTTCCAAGAACAGTTAAATAATTTAATTGCACGCTATAGAAAAGTAGACGAAGATTTCTTTGAAGCACTTGAAGAAATGCTTATTACGGCTGACGTTGGTTTCAATACAGTAATGAAATTGACAGATGAATTACGCACGGAAGCGCAAAGACGCAATATTCAGGAAACTGAAGATTTACGTGAAGTTATTGTTGAAAAAATTGTCGAGATTTATCACCAAGAAGACGATCATTCAGAAGCAATGAATCTTGAAGATGGTAGATTGAACGTTATCTTAATGGTTGGTGTCAATGGTGTTGGTAAGACCACTACAATTGGTAAGTTAGCATATCGATATCAACAAGAAGGTAAAAAAGTGATGCTTGCAGCTGGAGATACATTCAGAGCTGGCGCAATCCAACAATTAAAAGTTTGGGGAGACCGTGTAGGCGTGGAAGTTGTAAGTCAGAGTGAAGGCTCTGATCCAGCAGCAGTAGTATACGATGCAATTAACGCCGCAAAAAATAAAGGTGTAGATATTTTAATTTGTGATACTGCAGGTCGTCTACAAAATAAATCTAACTTAATGCAAGAACTTGATAAAATGAAACGTGTAATTAGTCGAGCAATCCCTGATGCACCTCATGAAGCATTACTATGTTTAGATGCTACAACAGGTCAAAATGCGTTGTCACAAGCGCGTTCATTTAAAGACGTGACAAATGTTTCAGGTATTGTATTAACCAAATTAGATGGTACTGCTAAAGGTGGTATCGTTCTTGCCATACGTAATGAATTGCATATCCCTGTTAAATATGTAGGCTTAGGTGAAAAACTTGATGACTTACAACCATTTAACCCTGAAAGTTACGTATACGGTTTATTTGCTGATATGATCGAACAAAATGAAGATATTCCTGATGAATTAATTGATGAATCGTCGAATGAAACTGAAGAAGGTACTCAAGATGGGCCAAGATGATTTAGTTAAAACAATTAGAATGAATTATTTGTTTGATTTTTATCAATCATTATTAACTCAAAAGCAGAAAAGCTATTTGGAATTATTTTATTTACGAGATTATTCATTAAGTGAAATCGCTGATACATTTGAAGTGAGTAGACAGGCAGTTTATGATAATATAAGAAGAACTGGCGATTTAGTAGAAGATTATGAAACTAAACTAGGTTTATATAGAAGATTTGAGAAACGCCAAGAAATTTATGATTTAATGAAACAATCTCTTAATAATCCAGATTTACTAAAAGAATATATCACTCAATTAGAAGAGTTAGAGTAGTAATAATTAAAAAAAGGAGGGCACTAGTAATGGCATTTGAAGGATTATCCGATCGATTGCAAGCCACGATGCAAAAAATGCGTGGTAAGGGTAAAGTTACTGAAGCGGATATCAAAACAATGATGCGAGAAGTACGATTAGCATTATTAGAAGCCGATGTTAACTTTAAAGTTGTTAAAGAGTTCGTTAAAACTGTTTCTGACCGTGCTTTAGGTTCAGATGTTATGCAATCTTTAACACCCGGCCAACAAGTGATTAAAATTGTTCAAGAAGAACTTACAAGCTTGATGGGTGGAGAAAACACATCTATTAAAATGGCAAATAAACCACCTACTGTTGTCATGATGGTTGGTTTACAAGGTGCCGGTAAAACTACAACTGCTGGTAAATTAGCATTATTAATGCGTAAAAAATATAATAAAAAGCCGATGTTAGTTGCAGGAGATATTTATCGTCCAGCTGCGATTGACCAATTACAAACTGTTGGTAAACAAATTGACATACCTGTATATAGTGAAGGTGACCAAGTTCAGCCTCAACAAATTGTTGAAAATGCATTGAAACATGCTAAAGAAGAACATTTAGATTTTGTCATCATCGATACAGCGGGACGTTTACACATTGATGAAGCGTTAATGAATGAGTTACAAGAAGTTAAAGAAATTTCTAAACCAGATGAAATTATGCTAGTTGTTGACGCAATGACAGGTCAAGATGCTGTCAATGTTGCGCAATCATTTGACGATCAACTAGATGTATCAGGTGTAACTTTAACGAAACTTGATGGTGATACACGTGGCGGTGCTGCATTATCTATACGTTCGGTGACTCAGAAACCTATTAAATTTGTAGGTATGAGTGAGAAATTAGATGGTTTAGAACTATTCCATCCTGAACGTATGGCTTCTCGTATCTTAGGTATGGGTGACGTGTTAAGCTTAATTGAAAAAGCACAACAAGATGTTGACCAAGAAAAAGCTAAAGATTTAGAGAAGAAAATGCGTGACTCTTCATTTACATTGGATGATTTCTTAGAACAATTAGACCAAGTTAAAAACTTAGGTCCTTTAGATGATATTATGAAAATGATTCCTGGGATGAACAAAATGAAAGGATTGGATAAGCTTAATATGAGCGACAAACAAATCGATCATATTAAAGCGATTATTCAGTCTATGACTCCTAAAGAACGTTCAAACCCAGAAACACTAAATGTTTCTCGTAAGAAACGTATAGCTAAGGGTTCTGGTCGTTCATTACAAGAAGTCAATCGTCTTATGAAACAGTTCAATGATATGAAGAAAATGATGAAACAATTTACTGGTGGCGGCAAAGGTAAAAAAGGTAAGCGAAGCCAAATGGAGAATATGTTAAAAGGTATGAATTTACCATTTTAATAAACATTTTTAAAACATCGGACAATTTTGTTGATTGTTCGATGTTTATTAATTGTGGAAACCCTAGCTAAAAGCTAGTGTGTAAGTCCCACTAACTAAATAAATATAAAGGTACGCCTGAGCTAAAGCTCATATACGCCGTGATTGATTGGGAATTATGCTTATAATACCCTAATCAATTGTGCGGGGGCGAGAAGACGAATTCATGATGAATTCTGTCTCGCTCCCATAACCAAATCTACGATTTATTTCATAAATCTAATAGAGGAACACCCTAGCTAAAAGCTAGTGTGTAAGTCCCACTAACTAAATAAATTTAGAAGTGGGGCTTTAGGTAAAGAAAAAAGTCTTTACAAACTTTTGTGTAACTGTTAATATTTATTCTTGTAGAAAATAAAATGAAAACACATAAAGGAGAGTAATTTAAATGGCAGTTAAAATTCGTTTAACACGTTTAGGTTCTAAAAGAAACCCATTCTATCGTATCGTAGTTGCTGATGCACGTTCACCACGTGATGGTCGTATCATCGAGCAAGTAGGTACTTACAATCCAGCAAATGTTAATGCACCAGAAGTTAAAATTGATGAAGAGTTAGCTTTAAAATGGTTACACGATGGTGCTAAACCAACAGATACAGTTCACAACATTTTATCAAGAGAAGGTATCTTGAAAAAATTTGATGAACAAAAAAATGCTAAATAATTAGCTTAAATTGTTGTAAGTCTGAGACATTATTAATGTCTCAGACTTTTTTAACTTTTGGATAGAATTAAACACATTTAAAAGAGGCATGACTTATTCTCTTTTTTCTAAAGTTTCTCTTATATATCATGCTTACATCGTAATTTCCAAACAATTTGAAATGATTGTTATATCACTTTTTATATAACCACGCATACGTGATAAAATATACATAATTCATTTTCAAAAAAGTTAAAAATAGATAGACTAGGAGGGGCGTTGAATGGAAGTAGAAGTAGGACAAATTGTAAATACACATGGAATTAAAGGCGAAATTAAAGTTAAGTCGAATTCAGATTTTACAGAAACACGATTTCAACCAGGTGAAAATTTAATTGTTAAACACAATAATGAAGATATCGAATATACTGTTTCATCTTATCGCATACATAAAGGGTTTCACATGTTAAAATTTGAAGGAATAAACAATATTAATGATATTGAACATCTCAAAGGTGATTATCTATATCAAGAACGTGATCATGAAGATATCGAGTTGGATGAACATGAGTTTTATTATTCGGATATCATAGGATGTACAGTTTTTGATGATACAGATACTCCTATCGGTCGAGTAATTAATATCTTTGAGACTGGCGCCAATGATGTGTGGGTTGTTAAAGGAGATAAAGAGTATCTTATTCCATACATTGAAGATGTGGTTAAAGATATAGATGTGGAAGGTAAATCAATTAAAATTACACCTATGGAAGGATTGTTAGATTAATGAAAATTGATTATTTAACGTTATTTCCAGAAATGTTTGATGGTGTGCTGAATCATTCGATTTTGAAACGCGCTCAAGATAAAGAAATTATTGATGTAAATACAATAAATTTTCGAGATTATTCAATCAACAAACATAATCAAGTGGATGATTACCCATTTGGCGGTGGGCAAGGCATGGTGTTAAAACCTGAGCCTGTTTTTAATGCTATGGAAGATTTAAAAAGAGATGACGATACGCGTGTGATATTAATGTGTCCTCAAGGTAAACCTTTTACTCAAGAGATAGCTCAAGAGTTAAGTAAATCGCAACATATTGTATTTATTTGTGGTCATTATGAGGGCTATGATGAACGAATCAGAGAGCATCTTGTTTCTGATGAAATTTCTATGGGAGATTATGTGCTTACAGGTGGAGAGTTACCTGCAATGACTATGACTGATGCAATTGTGCGCTTGATTCCTGGAGTGTTAGGCAATGAAGCTTCCCATCAAGATGATTCATTTTCAGATGGATTATTAGAATTTCCTCAATATACAAGACCAAGAGAATATAAAGAAATGAAGGTGCCGGATGTCTTATTATCCGGAAATCACGCTCACATTGAACAATGGAGACATGAACAAAAATTGATTCGCACTTACGAAAAACGACCGGATCTTTTAGAAAATTATGAGCTCAGTCAAAAAGATAAAGAAATTTTAGAAACGTACAAAAAGCAATTGAAAAACAAGTAGCGTTATGCTAACATAATTTAAGTGTGAAAAAACACTAAAAATCACTATGATCCGCTGCTATACTTTTGTCTAGGCAAGAACATAGGTTGAAGGAGAGAATTTATAATGAGTAATCATAAGTTAATCGAAGCAGTAACTAAATCACAATTACGTACTGACTTACCTACTTTCCGTTCTGGTGACACTTTACGTGTACACGTTCGTATCGTAGAGGGTTCACGTGAACGTATCCAAGTCTTCGAAGGTGTTGTAATTAAACGCCGTGGTGGAGGAATTTCTGAAACTTTCACAGTTCGTAAAATTTCTTCAGGTGTAGGTGTGGAAAGAACATTCCCATTACACACTCCAAAAATTGAAAAAATCGAAGTTAAACGTCGCGGTAAAGTACGTCGTGCTAAATTATACTACTTACGTAGTTTACGTGGTAAAGCTGCTAGAATCCAAGAAATTCGTTAATCAGCAAACTCGACATTTTCAACACAAGTTATTTGTAACTTGTAATAAAGATAAAGCTTTCAAACATCTTAATCAAAGGTGTTTGAAAGCTTTTTTGTTTCATTTGAATGTTAAGTACTTACAAAATCGTATAAATAAAACACACCATTGTCTTTAAGAATGATATGCCTCCTAAAAGTTGGACTGAAAATCTAAAATTAGGGGCGGACATTTTATAAGTAAATATTACAAATTTTAAATCAAGTTAAAAATAGTTCAAGACTATTTAAATGAATGTCTAAGAATGTCATATTTATACAAAATAACCCATCAACAACTCTGTTGATGGGCAATATTCTAACTTATATTTAATTATTACAATTTAACATTCACTAAAAGGAAATCATTTTCCTCTTAAAAACAGAATTAATATAATAAATCCTGCAACAATATAGTAAAATAATAAAAAATATATCGCATGTATTGGATTGTTGTCTACAATAATTCCTTTATTCCAAATTACTTTAGATATTGTGTACAGACATACAAAAGCCAATGGAAATGCGAATAATATGTATTTTTTCAAAGAACCACATCCTATTTCACTTTACTATTGGCATATCTACTACATTCATCATAAGTCCATGTCAAACTAGCTGCTAATCCAACTACAGTACCTTTACCGCCTAATTTCAATATTATTTTAGCTGCTTTTTGCCAACTTCCTGTAGTCATTGCGTCAATTAAAGTACCCGTAGCAGACACACCTAATATTTCAGGAATTTTATTGTAAAGGCAACCATTACGTACTTTCAGCCATTTCTTCGCATGTTTTTGTTCTGCTGGACTTGCATTTGGCGCATCATCTCCATAATTACCGGCGGCTCTTGATGCTGTTCCGCTATGTTTATATTGATTTGCATCTTGATCTGACAAAAGTAGTCCTTTTTTACTTAACCCATTTATTATTTCTGATTAATATTTGTTATTTTGCAAATTATTCACAATGGTAGATTTTTGATATCCTAAAATTTTACCTTCTGACTTTATTGAAGACTGTTCAAACGTAACCTGTAATGCTTGTGCTAATTCATCGACTTCTTTTTGATTATATTTATGCCCTTCCTCAGCTTTAGAAGAAAATGGAGAAACTACAGTTAATGCTAATACAAACGACAGCAAAGAGATTACAAATCTTGACAATAGTTTATTCATTTTTACAAACAAAACCAAAACTACAATCTTGGTATTTTGTGATACATTTTACTTTTATCATATTGTATAGTTAGGTTTTGTATTATTTCCTATATGTCTGAGTTAAGTTCTTAAACGTCCTATATTAGTTTTTGACTGTTGTTTTAAATAATATTATAAATTAATGTCCAAGCGTTATTTATCACCTGAGAGTTCGCTTTGACTATGTGTAGCATGACCTAGAAAGAAGTATATATGTTCAAAGAGAATCACATATTTCAAAGTATGTCTAAAAAAGGTAACTGGCTATATAATTTTTATAATAATACTAGAATTAAGTCAAAATTTAAAGACTTGTCTCCTAAACAACATTGGAAACAAATCTTTAAAATAACATACTGAACTAAGGTACAACTTTTGGGATTCAATACATAAGTTAACGCAGTTCAAATCAAAATGATTAAACTTTATTTTTTTCTTACTTTTTTAGTAAACATGATACTTAAAATGACTCCAATGATACTTAAAATAATTAACCAATAAAAATGTGACGGTGTGTAAGTCAATCTAATCGTTGTTTGTCCAGCTTTAGCTGGAATTGTAGTCATAATTCCGTTACCTTTTTTTACATCTAAAGGCTTACCGTTGGCTCTAGCTTGCATGCCATTTTCATAAGCTATAGGTAACACGATATATCCGTTATCGTTTTTATTTTTAGTAATCGTATAACCATTTCTCTCTTTTTTTACTTTTACTGAATGTAATTGTTTAGAAGCTTTTTTAAGTGTGTGATAATTTTCCCCATAAATTCCTTTAATCTTAAATCTATACGTACCTTCAGACATATGAATATTAAGTTTGTCTGAAGCTTTCACACGCATTGTTACAGGTGATACCACACGTCGATATTTATATGACAACGCATTTCGATTTTGACTATATTCATTTACGCCAATACTATGTTCCTTATCAGGAGTGAGCATTTCAACATCCATTTCGAGATACATGTCTTTATACTTTTTAGTTAAAGAATGAGGTAATGTGAGTTGAACGCCTCCATTATTTTTATCTACCTTTAGCTGATTTTTCTTTTTCCATTGTGAATCTTTTAATTGTAGTTGAGCATCATTTAATAGATTTTTATTAGGGCTAAACGTAGTGTTAACACTTTTCGTATTATTATCGAATACCACACCTTGAAGCATCGCTTGTTCTCTATCTAGAGGTGAGTTTAAGTTATTAGAATCATAGACTTTATGCGTAATGTGTGCGCTTGGATAAGAAATCGTATTCTTTGAGTGAATCCATTGATCTTTCCCATCTTTGATAAGATCTTTCTTTTTAAATCCATAAGGCATGTTTAAGTCATTAGGATGTCTTAATCTATCTTGTACATTCCATAAAGCCATCAAATTCGCTCGATTACCTAAATAGCGATATGTACTATTTTTATCTACAGGCATGTTGATTTGCATTGTTTTATCATAGTATTTTAAAATTTGACCGTTGAAAATGCTTGAATATAAAGATGTACCATTGTAGTGATATATAAATGGTGAGTTAAGTGCGTAAAATGAAAAATAATCTAATCTTTTCAAAGGATCTAGTTTATCACTAGTCATTTGATTAATTTTATTGTTTAATACTTTACTTCTATAACTTGAATCGTTAATAGTGTCCATCGTAGTTTGGTATGGTTCAATAGTTATTTTTTTTGAATCATTTACCATAATAACTTGTTCAACTAAAAATAGAATAACTAGCCCGATTGCTATCCATTTTCTTTTTAAAAGTGATTTCCTGTATAATAATAAGCCAATAACTATCATTATTATAATTGCAATATACATCCAATTTACAGAGCGATCAGTGTAAGTGATGTAAAAACAGCTATATAAAAATATAGGTATAGCTATAATTAAATAATTCTTTAGAGATAATTCGCTTAAATGTTGTATGAAAAGTGCAATTAAAGCGCCTGATGATAATGCTAAAAAGTAAACCCAACGTCTTTGAGGTAATGAGAATCCATTGAATGCACTATCAAACCATTGTGATAAAGAACCAATGAGTAGTAACCAAGTTGCAATGGCGAATAACTTATAATAATAATGTTGATATAGCTTGAATGAAAATAACGCAATAATTACAATAATAGAAATTGTTATATAAAAACCATCAGTAAATATATTATAATTTTTTTCAAATAAATTGGTTAAAAAGGTAATTCCAAATTTAGGATTCTGTGATCTATCATTATTTAAAAATGAAGAAACACCAGTATAAAGACCAAATAAACTTGATAAAACACTTAATAAAGTAGCGATAACTAATATGTAAAATTTTTGCCAACGATTAACAATATCTTGCGGATGTACTGCAAGGAGGCGATAAATAAAATAAAATCCTAATACAACCGCTTCATAATAACTAAAATAGAAATTAGTGAATAGTGTAAATGTAATTGCAAAGATAAACCATCCTAACTTGCGCTCTCTAAAAAATCTTTCCATAGCCCAAATTGACATAGGTAGCATGATAAGTAAGTTACCATAAAATGACCAAGTAAAATTATAATATGTCATAACGGTAGACATGCCATACAAAATAGTTGCAATAAACATAGGTGCGGGTTTGAATTTCAAATACATAAACAAATAAAAAGTAAAAATCAAAGTAATTACAGTTCGCACATATGCCATAACAAGTTGATTAGTTGGCCAAAAGCTAATGTCATGTGGATTAATATGAATAGTATGTTCAAGTCCCCAAATACATGCAAAATTGATCCACATAAGTGGTGACATTGAGTAGTAATATGCTAATGATTTCACATAATCTCCACCCAAACCAAAAGAGGCATCATAGAACCCTTTAAAAGAAGCAAAATGTTCATACAGATACATTTGGAAAGGCATCATTTGCCTAAAACCATCACCACTTCCACTGAAAACGTCGCCTTTTGTCATGTATTGATAGATAAATGGAAAGTAGAGTATTAATGAAAGGATACAGCTTAATATTAGGATAGATAGAAATCGCCTTTTAGGTGTTTGCCAAAACTTTTTAATCACGGTGAATCCTCATCTTTCTTTTTATTGAATTCGTATATCTTATATATATCATACTAAAAATAATACTTATAAATGAAATAAATATCATTGTTTTCCAATAAGGGGGCTGATATTTAATAATTATAGTTTGATCATTCTTGTTTACTGGAACACCAGTCATCATATAATTTACTTTGTGGATGTTAACTTGACGGCCGTCAATATAAGCACGCATACCAGCTCGATAAGGAATATTTATGGTAGCTAAACCTTTAGAGTGTTGACCGAGATTCACTTTCACACTATTTTTAATATCATTGTAATCCATATTAAAGTTTGCATTATGATGTGCAGTTTTGAGTGTCTTATAATTTTCTCCACTGAGATTGAGTAACTTAAATTTGAAACCGCCATTTGGAGATAATTTAATAGAAATATTGCCGTTTTTATCAGGTTGGGTCCGATAAAGTTGTGTGTTTATCCCAGTTTTGTAGACTGAATTATTATAAAGACGGTTATTAAAGTAATTATTAACATTTACAGTGTAATTACTGTCTGGATTACCTCGTTTAATATATAAAGTTATATAAAAGTCCTGATATTGCTTACGGATTTTTTTAGGTATATGAATGTTAACAATTCCTATATTATTTTTAACTTCTAACTGATTATTTCCTTTACTTTTAATATTCTTAGTAGTTATACGTGCATGTTTTAGTAAATTCTTACTTTGAGAATTGAAATCTTTGCCATTTGAATCTACAATCGCTCCTTTAAGCATTGCATGTTCACGGTCTATCGGTGTTTTTAAGCTTTGACTATTATATAGGTTATTAGTCACTTTAACGCTAGGTAAATTAAGCTGATTTTCATATATGTCATATTGGCCGCTCGATTTCACTTTTTTGAAGTAAGTAGGTATATTATTTTGATATTTTTTTAACATTACATATTTAATTGAGAATAAACTATCGATATTTTGTCTAGCATTAGTCGATTGATAACGACTAAGTGATTCCTCTGCTAAATTAATTTTCAAAGCATCATAATAGAAATCCAAGATATTGTGATGAAAGATACTTGAATAGAGACTCAAACCTTTAAAGTTTTGATACATCGGCGTATTGTCCTGCTCGTTAACCCGCCAATCAATACGTTGGTCATCCTTCTTACTATTCTTCATTTCTTTAACTAATGCTCTTTGTAAATCAGAGCTATATAGACTTGAATTCGCATAAAATGTATTCGCACGATCCTGATGGTCTTGGAAGTAAATTTGATTTTTTATAAAAACAAAACTCACCATCATACTTAAGGCAACAATTGAAATGATATAAATATATGTAAGTTGTATGCGAACCTTTCTCTCTTTTAAAAATAAAATTAATAATCCAATAATTGAAACTACCGGTACAAGTATTAACCATGGTAAGAATTTATGATAACAATAGGCGCTAATATAAATAATGAGTTGGGCGATCAAACTTGTAGTGATATATGATTTAACACTCACCGTTCTAAAGTACTTTACATATAGTCCGATTAATAAAGATGATGAAAAGGCTAAAATAAAATGCCAACGCTTCTGAGGTGCTGAAAATCCATTAAAAATTTGATCTATAAGTGGTATAAAAGTAAATATGATGAGTACTACGGTCATCAGTGCAAATAATCGATAATAGTAGTGTCTATATAATTTAAAGGTTAATATACTTTGAATTGTTAAAAATAAAATGACGATAAGATAGTTATCGAAGAATATGTTTGTATTAATATTCAGATGCTCAAAAGTTGGAACATTTCCAGAGAATGATACCCGTCTATTGTTTACGAAACTTTGTACGCTGTGAAAGAAAATAAATAAGCTATTTCCTAAAGCTAATACTGCTGGGATAAGTAAAGTGCACAAGGTTCTTATTCGTGTTGAATCATCATCAGGATGCCTAAACATGATTCTAATTAAGCCATAAACACTAGCAATAATTAAAAAATAGTAAGCAAAATAGAAATTATTTATTAATACTAATGTAATAGTTAAGATTAACAGACCACTTTTACGTTGTTGAATTGACTTTTCCATGGCCAATAAAAGTAAAGGTAACCAAATAAACACATCACTGAAAAATGGCCAATAAGCTGTAAATCTGAAATAGAGTGGTGAGATTACAAATAAAAATGCGGTAAATATACTCAAAATTTTATTTTTAAAAATGTATTGAGCATATAAAAATGTACAATAAAGCGCAATCGTCCCCTTAAAAATTGAGACGATTAAAGCGTTATTCATCCAAAACATCACTTGATGTGTATCTAAAGATATGAATAATTTTACAAACGAAATAATTAGAACATTAATGATAAATAATAAATTTGTTGAAAAATAATAACTTAAATCAGTGAAGAAATCCCCACCTAAGCCAAAGTTAGACGCATAAAATAGATTCCCTTGATGCCACTGATTGTAAAGATACATTTGTATTGGAACCATTTGTTCCATGCCATCATTTGGACCAGTTGATAAAATACCATCGTGATAAAAACGATATACGACATAACTATGTCCAATAAGTGATAGCACTATAAATAATACGGTATAACTTAAAACTCTTTTCATTAATTACTCCTAAATAACTTGATGCTTGTTATCTAATTCTCTTATTAGTTATTTAAATTGTAGGCGATAGCGTCAATGAATGAAAGTGATTTTGTTTAAGATATGTGATGTTTACACAAACTTAAATTTTGAGTTATTTAATGTTGTTATTCATTTTTAAAAATAAAAGATAAGCATGTTACACTTAAAGTGGTTGTATAAACAGAATTAAAGTATAATTAATAAGTCGAATTAATTATACGATTATTATAAAATGAACATGAAAGTAAGGTGATATTAATGGCGATACAATGGTATCCAGGACATATGGCGAAAGCTAAAAGAGAAGTGAGTGAGCAACTCAAAAAGGTTGATGTAGTATTTGAGTTAGTTGATGCTCGTATTCCATATAGTTCTAGAAATCCTATGATCGATGAAGTTATTAAACAAAAACCGCGAGTGGTTATTTTAAATAAAAAAGACATGACTAACTTAAAAGAATTAGAAAAGTGGGAAGGATTCTTTAAGGAACAAGGGTTCTTTCCGGTAGCAGTTGATGCTAAACATGGTAAAAATTTAAAAAATGTAGAGGCTGAAGCAATAAAAGCTACGAAAGAAAAATTTGAACGTGAAAAGGAGAAAGGGCTTAAACCGAGAGCGATACGTGCAATGATTGTTGGTATTCCAAATGTCGGGAAATCAACTTTAATTAATAAATTGGCAAAACGTAGTATTGCAGAAACAGGTAATAAACCAGGTGTTACTAAACAACAACAGTGGATTAAAGTTGGGAAATCACTTCAATTGTTAGATACACCAGGAATATTATGGCCTAAATTTGAGGACGAGGAAGTCGGTAAGAAATTAAGTTTGACTGGTGCAATCAAGGATAGCATCGTTCATTTAGATGAAGTAGCAATTTATGGCTTAAACTTCATGTTTGAACATGATTTAGAAGGTCTCAGACAACATTACAATATAGATGTAGACAAAGATGCAGAAATTTTAGAGTGGTTTGATGCGATTGGTCGTAGGAGAGGCCTTCTTCAAAAAGGTAATGAAGTAGATTATGAATCAGTCATTGAATTAATCATTAATGATATGAGAAATGCTAAGATAGGTACATATTGTTTTGATATTTTAAAAGAAATGAAGAGTGACTTATAAATGACATCAACAATTAAAGAAATACGTGATCAACTTGCATTAATTCAATCTATAGAAGAACTTGAAGCGCATGTAGCTAATAAAGATACCCGAAAAGGAGTTCAAAAAGCTATAGAATCACGTAAAAAGTATTTAATCAAACAACAAGAACTAGAAAACAATTATATTAGTATGAATCACTACGAAAATGAAATATTGAATCATGACAACGAGGCATTAATATGTGGAATCGATGAGGTAGGACGAGGACCACTCGCTGGTCCTGTTGTTGCTTGTGCAGTCATATTAAATAAAGGCCATCATTATCTTGGGTTAAATGACTCTAAAAAGCTACCAGCTAAACAGCGCTTAATTTTAAATGAAGAATTGAAAAATAATGTTACGAGTTACGCTTATGGAATTGCAACTCCACAAGAAATTGATGACTTGAATATTTATAAAGCTACACAGGTAGCCATGCAAAGAGCGATTAATCAATTAAGTATTCAACCTACACATTTACTTATTGATGCAATGAAACTCGATAATGATATTCCTCAAACATCAATTATAAAAGGAGATGCTAAAAGTGTTTCAATTGCTGCAGCTAGTATTATGGCGAAAGAATATCGTGATAATTATATGAAAGAACTAGCTAATGATTATCCTAATTACGGATTTGAAAAAAATGTTGGATATGGTACTAAACAGCATTTAGAGGCAATTGACACATTTGGTGTAATAAATGAACATCGCAAATCCTTTGAACCTATCAAGTCGATGTTAAAATAATTTGAATTTTAATTTAATTGCAAAAAATATGGTCTTTCAGTTTACAATAGCGCTTTCATTTTTTATAATTAAAAGGGAACTTAACCTAAGAAACAGGAGGATGGAAGATGAATATCCACGAGTATCAAGGTAAAGAAATATTTCGTTCTATGGGCGTAGCCGTTCCAGAAGGACGAGTAGCATTCACTGCTGAAGAAGCGGTGGAAAAAGCGAAAGAATTAGATTCAGATGTATATGTGGTTAAAGCACAAATACACGCTGGGGGTAGAGGTAAAGCAGGCGGTGTAAAAATTGCTAAATCACTTTCTGAAGTTGAAACTTACGCTAATGAATTATTAGGGAAACAATTAGTTACTCACCAAACAGGACCTGAAGGTAAAGAAGTTAAACGCTTATATATCGAACAAGGTTGCGATATTCAGAAAGAATATTATGTTGGTTTCGTAATTGACCGTGCAACAGACAAAGTTACTTTAATGGCGTCTGAAGAGGGTGGTACTGAGATTGAAGAAGTGGCAGCTAAGACACCTGAGAAAATCTTTAAAGAAACAATCGACCCAGTTGTAGGTTTATCTCCTTATCAAGCACGTCGTATTGCTTTCAACATTAATATTCCTAAAGAATCTATTGGTAAAGCAACTAAATTCTTATTAGCACTTTATAACGTGTTCATTGAAAAAGATTGCTCTATCGTAGAAATTAATCCACTAGTAACTACTGGTGACGGACAAGTATTAGCTCTAGACGCTAAATTAAACTTCGACGATAATGCATTATTTAGACATAAAGATATCGTTGAATTACGTGATTTAGAAGAAGAAGATCCTAAAGAAATCGAAGCATCTAAATATGACTTATCATATATCGCTTTAGACGGTGATATCGGTTGTATGGTTAACGGTGCAGGTTTAGCTATGGCAACAATGGATACTATTAATCATTTTGGTGGAAATCCAGCTAACTTCTTAGATGTTGGTGGCGGTGCTACTAAAGAAAAAGTTACTGAAGCTTTCAAAATCATTTTAGGTGATGACAATGTTAGAGGTATCTTTGTAAATATCTTTGGTGGAATTATGAAATGTGACGTTATCGCAGAAGGTATCGTAGCAGCAGTTAAAGAAGTAGAATTAACTTTACCATTAGTAGTACGTTTAGAAGGTACAAATGTTGAGCGCGGTAAAGAAATCTTAAACGACTCAGGTTTAGCAATTGAACCAGCAGCTACTATGGCTGAAGGTGCACAAAAAATCGTTAAACTTGTTAAAGAAGCGTAAGGAAAGGATGGGAGCACTAAGATGAGTGTATTTATTGATAAAAATACGAAAGTAATGGTACAAGGTATCACAGGGTCTACTGCCCTTTTCCATACAAAACAAATGCTTGATTATGGAACACAAATTGTCGCAGGGGTAACACCAGGTAAAGGTGGACAAGTTGTAGAAGGTGTTCCTGTTTATAATACAGTTGAAGAAGCTAAAAATGAAACTGGCGCTAACGTATCAGTTGTATATGTTCCAGCACCATTTGCTGCAGATTCAATTTTAGAAGCAGCTGAAGCTGAATTAGATATGGTTATCTGTATTACTGAACATATTCCAGTTGTGGATATGGTTAAAGTTAAACGTTATTTACAAGGACGTAAGACACGTTTAGTAGGACCAAACTGCCCAGGTGTTATTACGGCAGATGAGTGTAAAATCGGAATTATGCCTGGTTACATCCATAAAAAAGGTCACGTAGGTGTTGTATCTCGTTCAGGTACTTTAACTTATGAAGCCGTACATCAATTAACTGAAGAAGGCATCGGTCAAACAACGGCTGTTGGTATCGGTGGTGACCCAGTTAATGGTACAAACTTCATTGATGTATTAAAAGAATTCAATGAAGATCCTGAAACTAAAGCAGTAGTAATGATTGGTGAAATTGGTGGTACTGCTGAAGAAGAAGCTGCACAATGGATTAAAGATAATATGAATAAACCAGTAGTAGGATTTATTGGTGGTCAAACTGCACCTCCAGGAAAACGTATGGGACACGCTGGTGCAATTATCTCTGGTGGTAAAGGTACTGCAGATGAAAAAATCAAAACATTAAATGATTGTGGTGTTGAAACTGCAGATACACCATCAGAAATTGGTACAACTTTAATCGAAGCAGCTAAAAAAGCTGGAATCTATGATGAATTATTAACAGTTGATAAATAATTGATAGATTTTTATTAGACTCGAACCTTTAATTAGGTTCGAGTTTTTTTATAGTCTTAGTGGAAGTGATATATATAATAGTAGAAACTCGTCACCGTTTAATGAATGATGAGTTTGGAAAATTACTCCTTACAATCACATTAAATTTAACACTTATATGTCTTTAAATAGTAATAACCAACTGGGTTAAATTGAGCTATAATACTTCTAAAGGAGTAATGCATAGTGATTCAACACACTTTATTGAAGCTCTATTGGGCTAATTTCGCCACAACGCAAGTTCATCAATTTATTAAAGAATATCCAGAAGTTATTTCAGAAAACGCACTAATTCAAAATAAGATGATTGAGGATTGGGCTAAAAGACAAACCTCATCCACAGTCAGGAGAAAATTGAGCTTATTTAAATCACTTAATACAGAAGTTATATTTCAAGAAATGACTAAAATGAACCTCAAATATTTAACTTACTTTGATAAACATTATCCTCAATTACTTAAAGAAATTTATGATTTCCCATATGTAATTTTTTATAAAGGAAATAAACAACTATTTAATTGTCCTCATACTTTAGCTGTTATAGGCTCAAGAAAGTCAACCTTATATACAACTCAAGCTTTGGAATATCTTTTCCCATCATTTAAATCACTAAAAATGACGATTATTTCAGGATTAGCATATGGTGCAGATAGTATAGCTCACCAAGTCGCACTAAAAAATAAACTTCCAACAATAGGCGTTCTTGGCTTCGGCCATTCATATCATTATCCTAAATCATCTTTAAAGACAAGAGAGAATATCGAACGAAAAGGACTAGTTATAAGTGAGTATCCACCTCATTCTCCCATAACCAGATATAAATTTCCTGAAAGAAATAGATTGATTAGTGGACTCGCTCGGGGTCTATTAATTACAGAAGCAGAGAAAATAAGCGGTAGTCAAATAACAGTAGACTGCGCTTTAGAACAAAACCGGAATGTATATGTTTTACCAGGATCAATGTTTAATCCTATGACCAAAAGTAATTTACTTAGACTTCAAGAGGGGGCACAAGTCGTTTTAGATGAATGTAGTATTCTTTCAGACTACATTTTCTAAAATACTTTTGAATATACCTCTATTTATAGTGAATGACATGTATTAAATTAGTTAAAGTTTTATGTGACAAAATTAATAATATTTGTAACAAAATGTGAATTTAAAAATTAAAACGTTGACAAACACAAAATTAAGCGTTTATCATTTATCTTTAGTAATTCAATTTGCAAGGGGGAAATCACTTTGGCGGATAATTTAGTCATAGTTGAGTCGCCTGCAAAAGCTAAAACCATTGAAAAATATTTAGGAAAAAGATACAAAGTTATCGCTTCAATGGGACACGTACGTGACTTGCCTAGAAGTCAAATGGGTGTCGATACTGAAGATAACTATGAACCAAAATATATTACAATTCGCGGTAAAGGTCCGGTTGTTAAAGATTTAAAGAAATATGCTAAAAAAGCTAAAAAAGTTTTTCTCGCTAGTGACCCCGACCGTGAAGGTGAAGCGATTGCCTGGCATTTATCAAAAATTTTAGAACTAGAAGACTCAAAAGAAAACAGAGTAGTATTCAATGAAATTACAAAAGATGCGGTAAAAGATAGTTTCAAACACCCTAGAGGTATTGAAATGGATTTAGTTGATGCTCAGCAAGCACGTCGTATTCTAGATAGACTCGTGGGTTATAATATCTCTCCTGTATTATGGAAGAAAGTTAAAAAAGGTTTATCTGCAGGACGTGTTCAGTCAGTAGCTCTTCGTTTAGTTATCGACCGAGAAAATGAAATACGTAATTTCAAACCAGAAGAATATTGGACTATTGAAGGGGAATTTAGATATAAAAAGTCTAAATTTAATGCTAAGTTCCTCCATTATAAAAATAAACCTTACAAATTAAATACAAAAGAAGACGTTGAGAAAATTACAACAGCTCTTGATGGAGATCAATTTGAAATTACGAATGTAAATAAGAAAGAAAAAACACGTAATCCAGCTAACCCATTTACTACTTCAACCCTTCAACAAGAAGCTGCACGTAAGTTAAACTTCAAAGCTCGTAAAACTATGATGTTAGCGCAGCAACTATATGAAGGTATTGATTTAAAACGTCAAGGTACTATCGGTTTGATTACTTACATGCGTACTGATTCTACACGTATATCAGACTCTGCAAAGTCAGAAGCTCATAACTATATTACTGATAAATATGGTAAAGAATATGTGTCTAAACGTAAGGCAACCGGTAAACAAGGTGACCAAGATGCCCATGAAGCGATTAGACCTACAAGTACTTTAAGAACTCCAGATGAAATGAAACCTTATTTAACTAGAGATCAACATCGTCTGTATAAATTAATTTGGGAACGTTTTGTGGCAAGCCAAATGGCTCCTGCAATTTTGGATACTATTGCACTCGATGTTACTCAAAATGATATTAAATTTAGAGCAAATGGTCAGACTATAAAATTCAAAGGTTTCATGACACTATATGTTGAAGCTAAAGATGATAAAGAAAATGATAAAGAAAATAAACTTCCTAAATTAGAGGAAGGCGATAAAGTTACAGCAACTCAAATTGAACCTGCACAACACTTTACTCAACCGCCTCCACGTTATACAGAAGCACGTTTAGTTAAGACACTAGAGGAACTTAAAATAGGAAGACCTTCAACTTATGCTCCGACAATAGATACTATTCAAAAGCGTAACTACGTTAAATTAGAAAGTAAACGATTCGTACCAACAGAACTTGGCGAAATTGTTTATGAACAAGTCCAAGAGTACTTCCCAGAAATTATTGATGTAGAGTTTACTGTTAACATGGAAACTTTATTAGATAAAATAGCTGAGGGAGATACGAATTGGCGTAAAGTAGTTGGTGATTTTTATAATAGTTTCAAGCAAGATGTTGAACGTGCTGAAGAGGAAATGGAAAAAATAGAGATTAAAGACGAACCAGCTGGAGAAGATTGTGAAGTCTGTGGTTCACCTATGGTTATTAAAATGGGAAGATATGGTAAGTTTATGGCTTGTTCTAATTTCCCTGATTGTCGAAATACTAAAGCTATAGTTAAATCTATCGGAGTAACATGTCCTAAATGTAATGAGGGTGAAGTAGTTGAACGGAAATCCAAGAAGAATAGAATATTTTACGGATGCTCTCAATACCCTGATTGTGACTTCATTTCTTGGGATAAACCAGTAGGAAGAGAATGTCCTAAATGTAACCACTACTTAGTAGATAAGAAAAAAGGTAGAAGTAGCCAGGTCGTTTGTTCTAACTGTGATTACAAGGAAGAAGTTCAAAAATAGATTAAATTAAATTAGGAGGAAAATGATGACTCAAACAGTTAATGTCGTTGGAGCTGGATTGGCAGGTTCTGAAGCGGCATATCAGTTAGCTCAGCGTGGTGTAAAAGTTAATTTAATTGAAATGAGACCAGTGAAACAAACTCCAGCTCATCACACTGATAAATTTGCTGAACTTGTATGTTCTAATTCACTAAGAGGTAATTCTCTGACAAATGCAGTGGGTGTGCTTAAAGAAGAAATGAGACGTCTGGACTCTCTAATTATTCAAGCAGCTGATAAAGCACGTGTCCCAGCTGGGGGAGCTCTAGCTGTAGATAGACACGATTTTGCTGGTTATATCACTGATACGCTTCGTAATCATCCCAATATAACAGTATTAAATGAGGAAGTTAATCATATTCCTGAAGGATACACAATTATAGCTACAGGTCCACTAACGACAGAACACTTAGCTCAAGAAATAGTTGATATTACAGGTAAAGATCAACTTTACTTTTATGATGCAGCGGCACCGATTGTAGAAAAAGATACAATAGACATGAACAAAGTTTACTTAAAATCTCGTTATGACAAAGGTGAAGCTGCTTATCTTAATTGTCCTATGACAGAAGAAGAATTTAATAGATTTTATGATGCTGTATTAGAAGCTGAAGTAGCACCCGTCAATGAATTTGAAAAAGAAAAATATTTCGAAGGATGTATGCCTTTTGAAGTAATGGCTGAAAGAGGTCGTAAAACTTTACTATTTGGTCCAATGAAACCTGTAGGACTTGAGGACCCTAAAACAGGTAAACGTCCATATGCAGTTGTACAATTGAGACAAGATGATGCAGCAGGAACACTTTACAATATCGTAGGGTTCCAAACACATTTAAAATGGGGCGCGCAAAAAGAAGTTATACGTCTTATTCCTGGATTAGAGAATGTGGATATCGTGAGATATGGTGTGATGCACCGTAATACATTTATCAACTCTCCTGACGTTTTAAATGAAAAATACGAGCTTGAGGGTCATGAGCATCTTTATTTTGCAGGTCAAATGACTGGTGTAGAAGGTTATGTAGAAAGTGCGGCAAGCGGTTTGGTTGCGGGAATTAATCTCGCTCATAAACTTGCTGGTAAAGGAGAAGTTATTTTCCCTAGAGAGACGATGATAGGAAGTATGGCCTATTATATTTCTCATGCTAAAAATGAGAAAAACTTCCAACCTATGAATGCTAATTTCGGCTTATTACCATCATTAGAAAAGCGAATTAAAGATAAAAAAGAAAGATATGAAGCTCAAGCAAATAGAGCGCTCGAATATCTAGATAATTATAAACAAACACTTTGATGAGCATAATAGTTCAACTGGGTAGTAAAATAATTACTACCTAGTTTTTTTATGGAATGATTCGATTGTTTTGTGGTGAATAGGTAATATTTAAATCTTGCATTATAGGTTTAATAATTCAAGGTTTTATAAATTCTTTTTGACATTAATTCTCTAAAGATTTTGAATTGATTACCAAATTACTGTATGCCCTATCATTCATATGCTACAATGCAATATGATGGAGGGGAATTATATTGAATGAAATCCAAAAAACATTTTTATACATGTTGAAGGTAGAAAGAAATTTTTCAGAATATACTTTGAAATCCTATCATGATGATTTGATTCAATTTAATGACTTTTTAGTTAGTGAACATTTAGATTTAGCTACATTTGAATATAAAGATGCTCGAAATTATTTATCATTTTTATATTCACATAATTTAAAAAGAACGACAGTATCGAGAAAAATTTCTACTTTACGTACTTTTTATGAATATTGGATGACTCAAGATGAATCAATAGTTAACCCCTTTGTTCAACTTGTACACCCTAAGAAAGAACAGTACCTTCCTCAATTCTTCTATGAAGAAGAAATGGAAGCTTTATTTCAAACTGTGGAGCAAGATAGTAAAAAGGGCATACGAGATAGGGTTATTATTGAATTATTATATGCAACAGGAATACGTGTGTCTGAATTAGTTAATATCAAAATTAAAGATATAGATATGAATTTACCTGGAGTGAAAGTTTTAGGTAAAGGAAATAAAGAACGTTTCATTCCCTTTGGTGAATTTTGTAAGCAGAGTATTGAAAGATATTTAGACGAATTTCAACCTAGAAAAACTAATGACCATGAATATCTTATAGTTAATATGAATGGTGCGCCTATTACTGAACGTGGTGTGAGGTATGTTCTCAATGATGTAGTTAAACGCACTGCTGGTGTCACAGATATACACCCCCATAAACTCAGACATACGTTTGCAACGCATTTATTAAATCAAGGTGCTGATTTGAGGACAGTTCAATCTCTTTTAGGTCATGTTAATTTATCAACGACAGGCCGCTATACTCATGTTTCAAATCAACAACTTCGCAAGGTTTATTTAAATGCACATCCTCGAGCAAAAAAAGGAGAGTAAGTTATGAGTAATACTTTACATGCAACAACTATTTACGCTGTACGTCATAATGGAGAAGCTGCAATGGCAGGTGATGGCCAGGTTACTCTTGGACAACAAGTTATTATGAAACAAACTGCTAGAAAAGTTAGACGTTTATATGAAGGGAAAGTGTTAGCAGGATTTGCTGGTAGTGTTGCTGATGCATTCACGCTTTTCGAAAAGTTTGAAACAAAACTACAACAATTTAGCGGTAATTTAGAACGTGCGGCAGTTGAATTAGCACAAGAATGGCGTGGAGATAAGCAGTTAAGACAATTAGAAGCAATGCTTATTGTTATGAATAAAGATGCAATTCTTGTTGTAAGTGGTACAGGCGAAGTTATTGCGCCAGATGATGATCTTATCGCTATTGGGTCTGGAGGCAATTATGCTTTAAGTGCTGGTCGAGCGCTTAAAAGACATGCTTCACAACTTTCGGCTAAAGAAATGGCTTATGAAAGCTTGAAAGTTGCTGCAGACATCTGCGTATTTACTAATGATAATATTATCGTTGAAACATTGTAGTTGAATTGCATAATGTGATTTTATTTTTAAGAATTAGGAAATGAATCTTAGTTACAAAGTAACAAGATGGAGGAATGTTATATATGGATACAAATGGAATTAAATTGACTCCAAAAGATATCGTATCTAAATTAAATGAATACATTGTTGGACAAGGTGACGCAAAACGTAAAGTAGCGATTGCATTAAGAAATCGTTATAGAAGAAGTTTATTAGATGAAGAAGCTAAACAAGAAATCGCACCTAAAAATATTTTAATGATTGGACCAACTGGGGTAGGTAAAACTGAAATAGCTAGAAGAATGGCTAAAATAGTTGGTGCACCTTTCATTAAAGTTGAGGCTACTAAATTTACTGAAGTAGGTTATGTAGGTCGAGACGTTGAAAGTATGGTAAGAGACTTAGTTGATGTAGCTGTTCGTTTAGTGAAAGAAGAGAAGAAAGCACTCGTCAAAGATGAAGCGATTGCTAAAGCGAATGATAAGCTTGTTAAATTGTTAGTTCCAAGTATGAAGAAGAAGGCTTCTCAAGGAAATAATCCTCTTGAAAATCTTTTCGGAGGTGCAATTCCTAACTTTGGTCAAAATAATGAAGAAGAGGAAGAGCCACCTACTGAAGAAATAAAAACTAAGCGTTCAGAAATTAAGAAGCAATTAGAAGAAGGTAAACTTGAACAAGAAAAAGTAAGAATAAAAGTAGAACAAGATCCAGCAGCTATGGGCATGCTAGGAACGAATCAAAATCAACAAATGCAAGACATGATGAACCAATTGATGCCTAAAAAGAAAGTTGAACGAGAGGTATCTGTTGAAACAGCAAGAAAAATACTTGCTGATGATTATGCTGATGAACTTATAGATCAAGAAACAGCAAACCAAGAGGCTCTAGAGCTTGCAGAACAAATGGGTATTATCTTTATAGATGAAATTGATAAAGTAGCAACAAATAATCAAAATAGTGGTCAAGATGTTTCACGCCAAGGTGTTCAAAGAGATATTTTACCAATCCTTGAAGGTAGCATGATTCAAACCAAGTATGGTACTGTAAATACTGAACACATGCTATTTATTGGTGCTGGTGCGTTTCACGTTTCAAAACCTAGTGATTTGATTCCAGAATTACAAGGTCGTTTCCCAATCAGAGTAGAACTTGAAAGTCTTTCTGTTGACGACTTTGTCAGAATTCTTACAGAGCCTAAGTTATCATTAATTAAGCAATACGAAGCGTTGCTTCAAACTGAAGAAGTGACTGTAAACTTCACTGAAGAAGCGGTCAAACGTTTAGCTGAAATTGCTTACCAAGTCAACCAAGACACTGATAATATTGGTGCTCGTAGATTACACACAATTTTAGAAAAGATGCTTGAAGATTTATCATTCGAAGCACCAAATATGCCACATGCTGTTGTAGACATAACACCACAATATGTTGATGATAAACTAAAAACTATCTCAACGAATAAGGATTTAAGTGCATTTATTTTATAATATAAATAGAAGGAGAAAAATTATGAGCTTATTATCTAAAACTAGAGAATTAAACACGTTATTACAAAAACATAAAGGCATTGCAGTAGACTTTAAAGATGTTGCACAAACGATCAGTAGCGTTACAGTCACAAACGTATTTATCGTATCAAGAAGAGGTAAAATTTTAGGGTCGAGTCTTAACGAGTTATTGAAGAGTGAGCGAATTATCAATATGTTAGAGGAAAGACATATTCCTAGTGAGTATACTGAAAAACTTATGGATGTTAAACAAACACAATCTAACATTGACATTGATAATGTTTTAACAGTGTTCCCTCCTGAAAACAAAGACGTTTTTGTAAACAGTAGAACAACTATTTTCCCTATATTAGGTGGAGGAGAACGACTTGGTACGCTCGTTTTAGGTCGAGTTCAAGATGACTTTAATGAGAACGACCTAGTTTTAGGTGAATACGCTGCAACTGTAATTGGTATGGAAATCTTACGTGAGAAACATAACGAAGTTGAAAAAGAGGCTCGTGATAAAGCTGCAATCACAATGGCTATCAATTCGCTATCTTATTCTGAAAAAGAAGCGATTGAACATATCTTTGAAGAGTTAGGCGGAAATGAAGGTTTACTTATCGCTTCTAAAGTGGCTGACCGTGTTGGTATTACTAGATCTGTTATTGTAAATGCATTACGTAAATTAGAAAGTGCTGGTGTCATTGAATCACGTTCACTAGGTATGAAAGGTACTTTCATCAAAGTTAAAAAAGAAAAATTCTTAGATGAATTAGAAAGAACAAAATAATTAATAAAACATCAAATATAAAAAAAGAGTGTCAGCTATATCATGAGCGATACTCTTTTTATATGTGATCATAAATATTATTCATTGTTCAGACACAAAGGCATTGCGTTTTTGGACAAGTTATGATATATTAATTGACGGCTATTAAGCCAATACACACATAATTAATGTAAATATAGAGGGTGCAAATCTTTGGATTTGTCTTTATATGAGTTAATTATGGAGGTAAATAACCAATAGGAGGAATTTTAAAATGGCAGTAATTTCAATGAAACAATTACTTGAAGCCGGTGTTCACTTCGGTCACCAAACACGCCGTTGGAACCCAAAAATGAAAAAATATATCTTCACTGAAAGAAATGGTATCTATATCATTGACTTACAAAAGACAGTGAAAAAAGTTGAAGAAGCATACAACTTCCTTAAACAAGTATCAGAAGATGGCGGTAAAGTCTTATTCGTAGGTACTAAAAAACAAGCACAAGAATCAGTTAAAGCTGAAGCAGAACGTGCTGGTCAATTCTACGTTAACCAAAGATGGTTAGGTGGAATCTTAACTAACTACAAAACAATCTCTAAACGAATCAAACGTATTTCTGAAATTGAAAAAATGGAAGAAGATGGATTGTTTGAAGTATTACCTAAAAAAGAAGTTGTTGAACTTAAAAAAGAATACGACCGTTTAATTAAATTCTTAGGCGGTATTCGTGATATGAAATCTATGCCTCAAGCATTATTCGTTGTTGACCCTCGTAAAGAGCGCAACGCTATTGCTGAAGCACGTAAATTAAATATTCCTATCGTAGGTATTGTTGACACTAACTGTGATCCAGACGAAATTGATTACGTTATCCCAGCAAACGATGATGCTATCCGTGCCGTTAAATTATTAACAGGCAAAATGGCAGATGCTATCTTAGAAGGTCAACAAGGTGTATCTAATGAAGAAGTAGCTGCAGAACAAAACATCAATTTAGATGAAAAAGAAGAATCTGAACAAGCAGAAACAACTGAAGAAAACACTTCTGTTGAATCAAACTAAGATATAGTTTAAATGGGTGATAAGATACTAATGCTTATCACCTTTTTTTAAAAGTAAAACAAATCGTAATAGAGTATTGGAAATATCACCTAAAATAATGGTAAAATTTGGGTATATCATAAATACAATTATATATTGGAGGAGAAATTAATGGCAATTTCAGCAAAACTTGTTAAAGAATTACGTGAAAAAACAGGCGCAGGTATGATGGATTGTAAAAAAGCGCTAACTGAAACTGATGGTGACATCGATAAAGCAATCGACTACTTACGTGAAAAAGGTATCGCGAAAGCAGCTAAAAAGGCTGACCGTATCGCTGCTGAAGGTCTTGTACACGTAGAAGTTAAAGGAAATGAAGCAGCTATCGTTGAAATCAACTCAGAAACTGACTTCGTTGCTCGTAACGAAGGATTCCAAGAATTAGTTAAAGAAATTGCTAACCAAATTCTTGATAGTAAAGCTGAAACAGTTGACGCTTTATTAGAAACTAAATTATCAAGTGGCAAAACTGTTGATGAAAGAATGAAAGAAGCTATCTCTACAATTGGTGAAAAATTAAGTATCCGTCGTTTTGCTATTAGAACTAAATCTGATAATGACGCTTTCGGTTCTTACTTACACATGGGCGGACGCATTGGTGTGTTAACTGTTGTTGAAGGTACAACTGACGAATCAGCTGCAAAAGATGTAGCTATGCACATCGCTGCAATCAACCCTAAATATGTTTCTTCTGATCAAGTAAGCGAAGAAGAAATCAACCACGAAAAAGAAGTATTAAAACAACAAGCATTAAACGAAGGTAAACCAGAAAACATCGTAGAAAAAATGGTTGAAGGTCGTTTACGTAAATATTTACAAGAAATTTGTGCTGTAGATCAAAACTTCGTTAAAAATCCAGATGAAACAGTTGAAGCATTCTTAAAATCAAAAGGTGGTCAACTTACTGACTTCGTTCGTTACGAAGTAGGCGAAGGTATGGAAAAACGCGAAGAAAACTTCGCTGATGAAGTTAAAGGACAAATGAAATAATCTGTCATAATTTTAACAAGAAAGAAGACACCTATTAAGTTTCCTTTCTAATAGTTTTAGAGCTATAGAAAGGAGCCATCCGTGTCTTCTTTACTTATATATTTTTACATATTTCTACTATAGAGAGGATAAGAAAATGGCTCAAACTTCTAAATATAAACGTGTAGTCTTGAAATTGAGTGGAGAAGCTTTAGCTGGAGATAAGGGATTCGGTATCAATCCAATTATCATCAAAAGTGTAGCGAAACAAGTTGCTGAAGTTGCTAAAATGGACTGTGAAATTGCAGTTATTGTTGGTGGCGGAAACATTTGGAGAGGTAAAACAGGCAGCGATTTAGGAATGGATCGAGGCACTGCTGACTATATGGGCATGTTAGCAACTGTAATGAATGCTTTAGCGTTACAAGATAGTTTAGAACAATTAGATTGTGATACACGTGTTTTAACTTCAATTGAAATGAAACAAGTTGCTGAACCATATATTCGTCGACGTGCAATCAGACATCTAGAGAAGAAGCGCGTAGTTATCTTTGCAGCTGGTATAGGTAACCCTTACTTCTCAACTGATACTACAGCAGCTTTACGAGCAGCTGAAGTTGAAGCAGATGTAATCTTAATGGGTAAAAATAATGTAGATGGTGTTTATTCAGCTGACCCTAAAGTTGATGAAAATGCCGTTAAATATGAACACTTAACTCATATTCAAATGTTACAAGAAGGTTTACAAGTAATGGATTCTACTGCTTCATCATTCTGCATGGACAATAATATTCCATTAAATGTATTCTCAATTATGGAAGAAGGAAATATTAAGCGCGCCGTTATGGGAGAAAAAATCGGTACGCTGATTACAAAATAAATTAGAGGTGTAAAAAATGAGTGACATTATTAAAGATACTAAAGCTAGAATGCAAAAATCTATCGACAACTTATCACGTGAATTAGCTAACATCAGTGCTGGTCGAGCTAATTCAAATTTACTAAATGGTGTAACAGTTGATTACTATGGTGCACCAACACCAGTACAACAATTAGCAAGTATCAATGTTCCTGAAGCACGTTTATTAGTAATTTCACCATATGATAAAACTTCAGTAGATGATATTGAGAAAGCAATCATCGCAGCAAACTTGGGCGTTAACCCAACAAGTGACGGTGAGGTCATCCGAATTTCTGTTCCTGCATTAACAGAAGAAAGACGTAAAGAACTAGTGAAAAACGTTAAAAAAATTGGTGAAGATGCAAAAGTTTCAATTAGAAATATTCGCCGTGACATCAATGATCATCTTAAAAAAGAAGAGAAAAATGGTGACATTACTGAGGATGACTTAAGAAGTCAAACTGATGACGTTCAAAAAGCAACTGATAACTCTATTAAAGAAATAGATCAGTTAGTTGACGATAAAGAACAAGATATCATGTCTGTTTAATCATGGGACTTGTCACTGAGTAGATTAAAATTTATAACTACTCTTCACATGATATTTATAAAGTGTCTAAGAATGAATTAGTGAGCTCGACTTTAGGTCATACTTCTTCAATACTTTATGAATCTTTATGTTTTAATAGTCTAAACTGTACCAAGTAGGACTTTGGTACAGTTTTTTTATTTGCTTATTCAATGGAATAAATGAGTATGATAAAATGGTAGATGATTGTTTAATTAACCTATACAATAAAACAGAGATGATCAGGCTCGGAGGAAAGACCATGTTTAAAAAGCTAAAATATAAAAATAAGACTGAAAATAATCTAAATAATGATTTAGATTTACATAATATTCCTGAACATGTTGCCATCATTATGGATGGAAATGGTCGATGGGCTAAAAAACGTAAAATGCCAAGAATAAAAGGACATTATGAAGGCATGCAAACAATCAAAACAATTACTCGAGAAGCGAGTAATATTGGTATTAAATATTTAACACTTTATGCTTTCTCCACAGAGAATTGGTCTAGACCTGAAAGCGAAGTTAATTATATTATGAATCTGCCTGTTAATTTTCTTAAAACATTTTTACCAGAGTTAATTGAAAAAAATGTTAAAGTTGAAACAATTGGATTCGGTGAAGGCTTACCCCAATCAACTATTGAAGCTATTAATCAAGCGAAAGAAAAGACGAAGAATAATACAGGATTAACATTAATTTTCGCTATTAATTATGGTGGACGTGCTGAAATTATTCAAAGTATGAAAGAAATATTTGAAGAGTTACAATCTGCGCATCAAAGTTCTGAAGCTATTGATGAAAATCTATTAAACAAACATTTAATGACTCGCGATTACCCTGATCCGGAATTACTAATTCGTACTTCTGGAGAACAAAGAATTAGTAACTTTTTAATTTGGCAAGCTTCATACAGTGAATTTATTTTTAATGAGAAGTTATGGCCAGATTTCGATGAAAATGAATTAAAAGAATGTTTAAAAATTTATCAATCGCGCCAAAGACGCTTTGGGGGATTAAGTGAGGAGTAAAGTATGAAAGTAAGAACATTAACTGCAATTATTGCCTTATTAATATTCTTGCCATTCTTACTAAAAGGTGGCATGATTTTAATGCTTTTCGCTTACTTATTAGCTTTAATTGCATTAAAAGAACTATTAAACATGAACATGATTAAGTTCTTATCTATACCAGGATTTATTAGTGCATTAGCCTTAATTATTATTATGTTGCCTCAAGATGCTGGGGAATGGGTACAAACTATACAACTTAAAAGCTTAATAGCTATGAGTTTTATTGTCCTTAGTTATACAGTGTTATCTAAGAACAGATTTAGTTTTATGGATGCAGCTTTCTGTCTTATGTCGGTAGCATATGTAGGTATTGGATTTATGTATTTCTATGAAACACGTTCAGAGGGATTACATTACATATTATTTGCCTTTCTAATAGTTTGGTTAACAGATACTGGAGCATATATTTTCGGTCGATTGATGGGTAAACATAAATTATGGCCTGTGATTAGCCCTAATAAAACGATTGAAGGTTTTATTGGGGGAATCATTTGTAGTTTACTCGTACCTTTAATTATGCAATTTTTCGTGAATTTCCATCTAAACATATGGCTGTTATTAATAGTTACAGTGATTTTAAGTATGTTTGGCCAATTAGGAGATTTAGTTGAATCTGGATTTAAGCGACACTTTGGTGTCAAAGATTCAGGCCGTATTTTACCAGGTCACGGTGGTATTTTAGATAGATTTGATAGTTTTATGTTTGTTTTACCACTATTAAATATTTTATTAATCCAAATTTAATTTGTGGTACAGTCTATAAAATAAAATAGATGTTATAATAAAGGAGTTATTGAGATATTGGAGAGAGTGCAATGTCTCTTAACTCCTTTTGAACACTATCACTGTATAAATCGTTAACTACAATTATACATATTTATTCGAGAATGAATCTAAGCGTATTATAATGTTTTATATTATTTGTTTATTCTAGTACTTAGATTTATTGAAAATTAAACATAATATCAATAGAGGTGTAGAGTATGAGCTATTTAATAACAATAGTTTCATTTATCATCGTATTTGGTGTACTAGTTACTGTACATGAATACGGTCATATGTTCTTTGCTAAAAGAGCAGGTATCATGTGTCCTGAATTCGCGATTGGCATGGGGCCTAAAATTTTTAGTTTTAGAAAAGATGAAACATTATACACAATACGTTTATTACCTGTAGGCGGTTATGTAAGAATGGCTGGAGATGGACTTGAAGAGCCACCAGTTCAACCAGGTATGAACGTAAAAATTAAATTAAATGAAAAAGATGAAATTACGCATATTATTTTAGATGATCAACATAAATTCCAACAAATTGAAGCTATAGAAGTTAAAAAATGTGACTTTAAAGATGATTTATATATAGAAGGTATAACATCTTATGATGAAGAAAGACATCATTACTCAATCGCTAAGAAAGCATATTTTGTTGAAAATGGAAGTCTTATACAAATCGCCCCTAGAGATAGACAGTTTGCGCATAAGAAACCATTACCCAAATTTTTAACACTTTTTGCCGGCCCGCTCTTCAATTTTATTCTAGCATTAGTGTTATTTATAGGTTTAGCTTATTACCAAGGTACGCCTACAAATACAATTGGAGAAGTAGTAAAGCATTCACCTGCAGATCAAGCTGGGTTACATAAAGGTGATAAAATTGTTGAAATCGGTGATCATAAAATTAAAGACTTTAGTGAAATAAGAAAAGTATTAGATGATAATAAAACTTCTAAAACAACAATTAAAGTACAAAGAGATCACCATTTAAAAACAATGCAACTTGAACCCAAAAAGGTAGAAAACAAAATTAGCAAAAACAAAAAGCAAACAAGTTACCAAATCGGATTTGCACCTAAGTTGGAGCATAGTATCTTTAAACCAATCAGTTATGGAATTTATAATTTCTTTGATAAAGGTAAATTAATCTTCTCAGCGGTTGTTGGTATGATTGCTAGCATCTTTACTGGTGGTTTTTCATTCGACATGCTTAATGGTCCAGTAGGTATTTACCATAATGTGGACTCAGTTGTAAAGTCTGGTATTATCAACCTAATAGGCTATACAGCATTATTAAGTGTAAACTTAGGTATCATGAACTTATTACCTATTCCAGCGTTAGATGGTGGTCGAATTTTATTCGTATTATATGAGGCTATTTTCAGAAAGCCAGTGAATAAAAAGGCTGAAACAGCTATTATTGCAACAGGTGCATTATTTGTTGTTATTATTATGATTATCGTAACTTGGAACGATATACAACGGTATTTCTTATAATTAGGGAGGAAAATAGAGAATGAAACAATCTAAAGTATTTATACCAACGATGAGAGAAGTTCCTGCAGAAGCTGAAGCACTAAGTCATCGTTTATTACTTAAAGCAGGTTTAATCAAACAAAGTACTAGTGGAATCTATAGTTATTTACCACTTGCAACAAGAGTTTTAAATAACATTTCTAACATCGTACGAGAAGAAATGGAAAGTATTGATGCCGTTGAAATTTTAATGCCCGCTTTACAACAAGCTGAATTATGGGAAGAATCTGGACGTTGGGGAGCTTATGGTCCAGAGTTAATGCGGCTCAAAGATAGAAATGGAAGAGAATTCGCATTGGGGCCTACGCATGAAGAGGTTGTAACTTCTCTAGTTAGAGACGAACTAAAATCATACAAACGTCTACCTCTTACCTTATTCCAAATTCAATCAAAATACCGTGATGAAAAGAGACCCCGCTTTGGATTATTACGCGGCAGAGAATTTATTATGAAAGATGCATATTCTTTCCACGCTGACGAAGAATCTTTAGATGCAACATATCAAGATATGTACAATGCATATAGTAAAATCTTCAAGCGTGTTGGGATTAACGCACGCCCTGTAGTCGCTGATTCAGGCGCGATTGGTGGTAATCACACTCATGAATTTATGGCACTAAGTGAAATTGGCGAAGATACAATTGTTTATAGTAACGAAAGTGACTATGCTGCTAATATTGAAAAAGCAGAAGTTATTTATCATCCTTCAGAAAAACATACTGAAATAGCTGAACTATCTAAAATTGCAACACCTAATGTCAAAACAGCACAAGAACTCGCAGATTTCTTAAATCGTCCGCTAGATGAAATTGTTAAAACAATGATTTTCAAAGTAGATGGCGAATTTATTATGATTCTAATAAGAGGGCACCATGAATTAAACGATGTTAAATTAAAAGCATATTTCGGTACTGAAAATGTTGAAATGGCATCACAAGATGAAATTGTCAATTTAGTTGGTGCAAATCCTGGTTCTTTAGGCCCAATTCATAATAAAGAAATTAAGATATACGCAGATAACTATGTAAAAGATTTAAATAATCTTGTTATAGGTGCTAATGAAGATGGCTATCATTATGTTAATGCTAATGTAGAAAGAGATTTTAACATTGATGAATATGGTGATTTTAGATTTATTTTAGAAGGCGAAATGTTAAGTGATGGTTCTGGTAAAGCTCAATTTGCGGAAGGTATTGAAGTTGGACAAGTCTTCAAGTTGGGTACAAAATACTCTGAAGCAATGAACGCTACCTTCCTTGATAATCAAGGTAAAGCACAACCATTAATTATGGGATGTTACGGTATTGGTATTTCGAGAACTCTTAGCGCCATTGTTGAACAAAATAATGATGACAATGGTATTATTTGGCCGAAATCAGTCACACCATTTGATTTACACCTAATAACAATTAACCCTAAAAAAGATGATCAGCGTGAATTAGGAGATCAATTATATGACCAATTAAATGGTAAATTCGATATTCTTTATGATGATAGAAAAGAACGCGCAGGTGTTAAATTTAACGATGCTGACTTAATTGGGTTACCATTGCGAGTTGTAGTTGGTAAAAGAGCTGAAGAGGGTATTGTCGAGATCAAACAACGCTTGAATGGTGAAAGTGAAGAGATTCACGTCAATGATTTAGAAAATTATTTAAAAGATTTATATGACAATTTAAAATAGATTTAGATTTTGAAAGTTAACTAGTTGAAGTAGGGCGGGGAATGAATTTTGAGTTTGAAATTCAAACCTGCTCTTCTTTATTGTTTTAAATATACAAATAATTTCTTATGAAAATTTATCAAATGAGTAGTATAATATGAATCAAATTTGCTATAAGATTTGACTGTGCAGCAATAGTAGTTCTTATCACATACATAATTAGAATTTAAATAAAAGTACAAGTATTAAAAATTTAAGGTGGTTATTATTTTGGCAATGACAAATCAAGAAAAATTCAAAGTACTTGCCGATCAAATTAAAATATCAAATCAATTAGAGACTGATATTCTAAATGAGGGTGAACTGACTCGAATTGATGTTTCTAATAAGAATAGAACATGGGAATTTCAAATCTCATTACCACGTTTCCTTTCACATGAAGATTACCTATTATTTACTCATGCAATTGAAGAAGAGTTTAAAGAAATAGCCACAGTTACCATCCATTTCTCAATTAAAGATACAACTAACCAAGACGAACATGCATTAAAATACTTTGCCCATTGTATTGATCAAACGAGATTATCACCTAAAGTTAAAGGTCAATTAAAACAAAAGAAATTGATTATGTCTGGTAATGTAATCAAAGTTTTAGTATCCAATGATATTGAACGTAACCATTTTGACAAAGCATGTAATGGAAGTTTAGTTAAAGCTTTTCAAAAATGTGGTTTTAATATAGACAAGATTATCTTTGAAACAGATACTACGAATCATGATGATGATTTAGCCTCATTAGAAGCTCATATTCAACAAGAAGATGAACAAAGTGCTAGAGAAGCTACTGAAAAATTAGAAAAAATGAAGGCTGAAAAGGCTAAACAACAAGATAACAATGAAAGTTCTGTTGATAAGTGTCAAATTGGGAAAACAATTCAAGTTGAAAACATTCGCTCTATTGATTCAATTATCGAAGAAGAATTCAAAGTAGCAATTGAAGGTGTTATTTTCGATATAAATTTAAAAGAATTAAAAAGTGGACGTCATATCGTAGAGCTTAAAGTTACAGACTATACAGATTCTTTAGTTTTAAAAATGTTTACTCGTAAAAATAAAGATGACCTAGACCATTTTAAAGCTTTAAGTGTAGGAAAATGGGTCAGAGCACAAGGACGTATTGAAGAAGATACATTTGTGCGTGATTTAGTCATGATGATGTCAGATATTGAAGAAATAAAAAAAGCACCAAAAAAAGACAAAGCTGATGAAAAACGTATAGAATTCCACTTACATACTGCAATGAGTCAAATGGACGGTATACCCAATATTGGTTCTTATGTTGAACAAGCTGCTGAGTGGGGTCATTCAGCTATTGCAGTTACTGATCATAATGTCGTTCAAGCATTTCCAGATGCACATAATGCTGCAGAGAAACACGGTATCAAAATGATTTACGGAATGGAGGGCATGCTTGTTGATGACGGTGTGCCTATCGCTTACAAACCTACTGATCGAGTATTAAAAGATGCTACTTATGTGGTATTTGACGTGGAAACAACTGGTTTATCTAATCAATACGATAAAATTATTGAGTTGGCAGCTGTCAAAGTTCATAATGGTGAAATTATTGATAAATTTGAGCGCTTTAGCAATCCTCATGAACGTTTATCTGAAACTATCATTAACTTAACTCATATTACAGACGATATGTTAACTGATGCTCCAGAAATTGAAGAAGTATTAACTGAATTTAAAGAATGGGTTGGAGACGCGATATTTGTAGCTCATAATGCCTCATTTGATATGGGATTTATTGATACTGGTTATGAGCGCTTAGGCTTTGGACCATCTACTAACGGAGTGATCGATACATTAGAACTTTCACGTACGATTAATACAGAATACGGTAAACATGGTTTGAACTTCCTTGCTAAAAAGTATGGAGTCGAACTTACACAACACCATAGAGCCATTTATGATACAGAAGCAACCGCTTATATTTTCATTAAAATGATTCAACAAATGACGGAACTGGGCGTTCACAATCACAATGAAATAAATAAAAAACTAACAAATGAGGACGCATATAAAAGAGCACGTCCATCTCATGTAACACTTATAGTTCAAAACCAAGAGGGACTTAAAAATTTATTTAAAATTGTGAGTGCATCCTTAGTTAAATACTATTATCGTACGCCTAGAATTCCACGATCTCTTTTAAATGAATATAGAGAAGGTATATTAGTTGGTACTGCTTGTGATGAAGGTGAATTATTTACTGCTGTTATGCAAAAAGACCAAGCACAAGTTGAGAAAATCGCTAAGTATTATGATTTTATAGAAGTTCAACCACCTGCATTGTATCAGGACTTAATGGATAGAGAATTAATCCGTGATAATGAGACATTAACAGAGATTTATCAACGGTTAATTGAAGCGGGAGATAGTGTAAATATTCCAGTTATTGCGACAGGAAATGCACATTATTTATATGAACATGATGCAATTGCACGAAAAATTTTAATAGCGTCACAACCGGGTAATCCTTTAAATCGTACTACATTACCAGAAGCGCATTTTAGAACTACAGATGAAATGCTAGATGAGTTTCATTTTCTAGGAGAAGAGAAAGCTTATGAAATCGTAGTTAAAAATACGAATGAATTAGCAGAACGTATTGAGAGAGTTGTACCGATTAAAGATAAATTATTTACACCTAGAATGGAAGGTGCAAATGATGAGATCCGTGAGTTAAGTTACTCTAATGCTAAAAAGTTATATGGGGAAGATTTACCACAAATTGTTATAGATCGATTAGAAAAGGAATTAGAAAGTATTATAGGTAATGGTTTCTCGGTTATTTACTTAATTTCTCAAAGATTAGTTAAAAAATCACTAGATGATGGTTATTTAGTAGGATCACGTGGTTCAGTAGGATCAAGTTTCGTAGCTACTATGACTGAAATAACCGAAGTCAATCCTTTACCACCTCATTATATATGTTCACATTGTAAAACAAGCGAGTTCTTCAATGATGGTTCAGTAGGTTCAGGTTTCGATCTTCCTGATAAAAAATGTCCTACATGTGGCAATGAACTCATAAAAGAGGGACAAGATATTCCATTCGAAACATTCTTAGGTTTCAAAGGAGATAAAGTTCCCGATATTGATTTAAACTTTAGTGGGGAATATCAACCAAATGCGCATAACTATACCAAAGTGCTATTCGGAGAAGATAAGGTTTTCCGTGCAGGAACAATTGGTACAGTTGCTGAGAAAACTGCTTTCGGTTTTGTAAAAGGATACTTAAATGATCAAGGTATTCATAAACGCGGAGCTGAAATTGATAGATTGGTTAAAGGTTGTACTGGTGTTAAACGTACGACTGGACAACATCCGGGTGGTATTATAGTAGTTCCTGATTATATGGATATTTATGATTTTACACCGATACAATTTCCGGCAGATGATCAAAGTGCAGCTTGGATGACAACTCACTTTGACTTCCACTCCATTCATGATAACGTATTAAAACTTGATATCCTTGGTCACGATGATCCAACAATGATACGCATGCTTCAAGACTTATCAGGTATTGATCCTAAAACTATTCCAGTTGATGATAAGGATACGATGCAGATTTTCAGTGGACCTGAAAGTTTAGGCGTTACTGAAGATGAAATACTATGTAAAACTGGTACATTTGGAGTTCCTGAATTTGGTACTGGGTTCGTTAGACAAATGTTAGAAGACACGAAACCAACAACCTTCTCGGAACTTGTACAAATTTCTGGATTATCACATGGTACTGATGTGTGGCTTGGTAATGCTCAAGAATTGATACGACAAGGTATTTGTGATTTATCAAGCGTAATAGGTTGTCGTGATGATATCATGGTCTATCTTATGTATGCAGGCTTAGAACCATCTATGGCCTTTAAAACAATGGAGTTTGTACGTAAAGGCCGTGGATTAACCGATGAAATGGTTGAAGCTATGAAAGAAAATGATGTACCTGACTGGTATTTAGATTCATGCCGAAAAATTAAATACATGTTCCCTAAGGCACATGCTGCAGCATATGTTCTAATGGCAGTAAGAATTGCTTATTTTAAAGTACATCATCCTTTATATTATTACGCAGCGTACTTCACAATAAGGGCTTCTGACTTTGATCTCATTACAATGATTAAAGATAAAACGAGTATACGTAACACTGTTAAAGATATGTACTCACGTTATATGGACTTAGGCAAAAAAGAAAAAGATGTTTTAACAGTTTTAGAAATTATGAACGAAATGGCACATCGAGGGTTCCGTATGCAACCAATTAGTCTCGAAAAAAGTCAGGCTTTCGACTTTGTTATTGAAGAAAATACGCTTATTCCTCCGTTTGTTGCAGTACCAGGTCTAGGTGAGAATGTTGCCAAACGGATTGTTGAAGCACGTGAAGAAGGACCTTTCTTATCCAAAGAAGATTTAAATAAGAAAGCAGGACTTTCACAAAAAGTTATTGATTACTTAGATGAGATGGGATCCTTACCAGGTTTACCAGATAAAGCACAATTATCTATTTTTGATATGTAGTTTTCCCTTGAAAATGATTGCTAATTATCAAATAGATTACCAAAATCAGGAAGTAGGTGCTAAACAATAGAATGTTAATAGCACCTCTATCCCGTCTACAACTTATGAAATTTGTTTAGTATCATGAGTTATGATATACTTTAATTGTGTAAAAAATGATTAAACTCAGGCAGAAGAGTGGGCATATACCCGCTCTTTTCTATTTGCCAAAAAAGGAGGCCTGTATGAGTAAAATTACTGAACAAGTAGAAACTATAATTCAGCCTATATTAGATGATTTAAAATTTGAACTTGTTGAAATTGAATATGTTAAAGAAGGTAAAGATCGCTTTCTTAGAGTATCCATCGATAAAGAAGGTGGCGTAGATCTTAATGATTGTACTTTAGCTTCAGAAAAAATTAGTGAAGCAATGGATGAAAATGACCCTATCCCGGAAATGTATTACCTTGATGTAGCATCTCCAGGGGCAGAACGACCTATTAAAAAAGATAAAGATTTTCAAAATGCTGTAAGTCAACCTATATTTGTTTCACTTTATGCACCAATAGAAGGTGATAAAGAGTGGTTAGGAATCTTAAAATCTGTAGATGAAGACAATATAGTTATGGAAGTAAAAGAAAAATCAAAAACCAAAGAAATTGAAATACCAAGAAATAAAATCGCTAAAGCACGTCACGCTGTTATGATTTAACGTGATGAGGAGGAAAAACTGTGTCAAGTAATGAATTATTATTAGCTACTGAATATTTAGAAAAGGAAAAGAAAATTCCTAGAGAAGTACTTATCGATGCTATTGAAGCTGCGCTAATCACTGCATATAAGAAAAATTATGACAGTGCAAGAAATGTAAGAGTAGAATTGAACATGGACGAAGGTTCGTTTAGAGTTATTGCTCGAAAAGAAGTCGTAGAGGAAGTCTTCGATGATAGAGATGAAGTAGATCTAAGCACTGCATTGGTAAAAAATCCAGCTTATGAAATTGGTGATATCTATGAAGAAGATGTTACTCCTAAAGACTTTGGACGAGTAGGCGCACAAGCAGCTAAACAAGCAGTTATGCAACGTTTAAGAGACGCTGAAAGAGAAATCCTATATGATGAATTTATTGATAAAGAAGAAGATATTTTAACAGGTGTGATTGACCGTGTCGATCATCGCTATGTTTACGTAAATTTAGGTAGAATTGAAGCTGTTTTATCTGAAGCTGAAAGAAGCCCTAACGAAAGTTACATCCCTAATGAACGTATTAAAGTTTATGTAAACAAAGTTGAACAAACAACAAAAGGACCTCAGATTTATGTTTCAAGAAGTCATCCTGGTTTATTAAAACGTTTATTTGAACAAGAAGTTCCAGAAATTTATGATGGAACTGTCATTGTTAAATCTGTAGCACGTGAAGCAGGAGACCGTTCTAAAATCAGTGTTTACTCTGATAATGCAGATATCGACGCAGTAGGTGCATGTGTAGGTTCTAAAGGTGCACGTGTTGAAGCTGTTGTTGAAGAACTTGGTGGAGAGAAAATAGACATCGTTCAATGGAATGAGGATCCGAAAGTATTCGTTAGAAATGCTTTAAGCCCATCACAAGTTCTAGAAGTTATTGTTGACGAAGAAAATCAATCAACAATAGTGGTTGTACCTGATTACCAACTTTCTCTAGCAATAGGTAAACGTGGTCAAAATGCGCGTCTAGCAGCTAAATTAACTGGTTGGAAGATTGATATTAAATCTGAATCTGATGCACGTGAAGCAGGCGTTTACCCTGTAATTGAATCTGAAGAAGTTGCAGATGAAATCGTAAACACTGGTGATGAAGATGTTGAATTTGATGACGTTAATTTAGAAGAATCTAATTTAACAACAGCAGAATTAGCTGCAGAGACTGATGAAGAAAAAGACTCTGATGCTGAAGAAGATAAAAATACAGAAGAATAGATTGGAGTGTTAACTTATGAAAAAGAAAAAAATTCCAATGCGAAAATGTATTATATCTAATGAAATGCATCCAAAGAAAGATATGATTCGAGTAGTCATCAATAAAGAAGGCGAAATCTTTGCAGATGCGACTGGTAAGAAACAAGGTCGTGGAGCATATGTTTCTAAAGATGTTTCTCTAGTTGAAAAGGCTCAACAAAAAGAGTTACTTGAAAAGTACTTTAACGCCTCTAAAGAAACACTAGAGCCGGTATATAAAGAAATTATTCGTTTAATTTATAGAGAAGAGATTCCTAAATGATTAAAGATCAAATATTTAATTTCCTGGGCTTAGCAATGAGAGCAGGAAAAGTTAAAAGTGGAGAATCTGTTATTTTAAACGACATTAAAACCAATAAGATAAAACTCGTAATCGTAGCAACCGACGCGTCTGACAATACTTTGAAAGTTATGAAAGATAAGTGCAATAGCAACCAAGTTCCATTAAGGAATTTTGGAACGAGGGCTGAATTAGGGGGAGCACTTGGTAAAGGCGAGAGAGTTAATATTGGTGTAACAGATAATGGTTTTGCTAAAAAGTTATTATCAATGATAGATGAATATCGTAAGGAGTGATTATATGAGTAAAAAAAGAATTTACGAATATGCAAAAGAATTAAATCTAAAGAGTAAAGAGATTATAGATGAGTTAAAAAGTATGAACGTTGAAGTGTCGAACCATATGCAAGCTTTAGAAGACGACCAAATTAAAGCTTTAGATAAAAAGTTCAAAAAAGAACAAAACACAGACGACAAACAAAATACTCAAAATAATCACCAAAAATCTAATAATAAACAAAATCAAAATAATAAAGGCAATCAATCGAATAAAGATAAACAAAATAACAAAGGTAATCAACAAAAAAACAATAACCAACAAAAGAATCAAAACAAAAAAAATGGTCAGAACAATAAAGGCAAGCAACAAAATAAAAATAATAAAAACAATAAAAATAACAAAAATAATAAACAGCAAAATCAAGCTGCAGAACCTAAAGAAATGCCTTCAAAAATTACTTATCAAGAAGGAATTACTGTTGGTGAATTAGCTGAAAAACTTAATGTTGAATCTTCAGGTATCATTAAAAAATTATTCTTATTAGGAATTATGGCTAACATTAACCAATCATTAGATGAAGAAACACTAGAATTAATTGCAGATGATTATGGTGTGGAAATTGAGCAAGAAGTAGTTATTGATGAAGAAGATTTATCTATTTATTTCGACGATGAAACTGAAGATCCTGATGCGATCGAAAGACCAGCTGTTGTTACAATTATGGGACACGTTGACCATGGTAAGACAACATTATTAGACTCTATTCGTCATACTAAAGTTACTGAAGGAGAAGCTGGAGGTATCACTCAACATATTGGTGCTTACCAAATTGAAAATAATGGAAAGAAAATTACTTTCTTAGATACTCCTGGACACGCAGCATTTACAACTATGCGTGCGCGTGGTGCTCAAGTAACAGATATTACAATTCTTGTAGTAGCTGCTGACGATGGCGTTATGCCACAAACAATTGAAGCAATCAACCACGCAAAAGAAGCAGATGTCCCTACAATTGTGGCAGTTAACAAAATTGATAAACCAACTGCAAATCCTGACCGTGTAATGCAAGAATTAACGGAATATGGTTTAATACCAGAAGATTGGGGCGGTGACACAATCTTTGTACCACTTTCTGCTTTAAGTGGTGATGGTATCGAGGATTTACTAGAAATGATTGGACTTGTTGCAGAAGTTCAAGAACTTAAAGCCAATCCTGACAAACGTGCAGTAGGTACAGTTATTGAAGCTGAACTTGATAAATCACGTGGACCAGCTGCTTCCTTATTAGTACAAAACGGTACATTAAACGTTGGTGATTCAATTGTAGTAGGTAATACGTATGGTCGTATCCGAGCAATGGTTAATGACTTAGGTAAACGTATTAAATCAGCAGGCCCTTCAACACCTGTAGAAATCACTGGTATCAATGATGTACCACTTGCTGGAGATCGATTTGTAGTATTTAGTGATGAGAAACAAGCACGTCGTATAGGTGAAGCGCGTCATGAAGCAAGCGTGATTCAACAACGTCAAGAAAGTAAAAATGTTTCATTAGATAACTTATTTGAACAAATGAAACAAGGTGAAATGAAAGATTTAAATGTAATTATTAAAGGTGACGTTCAAGGTTCAGTAGAAGCATTAGCTGCTTCATTAATGAAAATTGATGTAGAAGGCGTAAATGTACGTATTATCCACACTGCAGTAGGTGCAGTTAATGAATCAGACGTAACATTAGCAAATGCTTCTAATGGTATCATCATTGGCTTTAATGTACGACCAGATGCTGGCGCAAAACGTGCTGCTGAAGCTGAAAATGTTGATATGAGATTACACCGCGTTATCTATAACGTAATTGAAGAAATTGAATCTGCTATGAAAGGTTTACTGGACCCTGAATATGAAGAACAAGTGATTGGTCAAGCTGAAGTTCGTCAAACATTCAAGGTGTCTAAAGTTGGTACAATTGCTGGTAGTTACGTGACTGAAGGTAAAATCACACGTAATGCGGGTGTACGAGTAATTAGAGACGGTATTGTATTATTCGAAGGTGAATTAGATACATTAAAACGTTTCAAAGATGATGCTAAAGAAGTAGCTCAAGGTTATGAGTGTGGTATTACTATTGAAAAATATAATGACCTAAAAGAAGGCGACATTATCGAAGCGTTTGAAATGGTTGAAATTCAACGATAATAAATGTTTGAACTAATGAAATCTCCTCGCTATTTAGTAAAATAGGGAGGAGATTTTTAATAAAGCACATTGCTAAGAATAATATGATTTAATAAAATATTACTTGCTAAAGTAAATTTAATTTTAAAGAAAAATAAAATAAAGAGGTGAAATAAGATGAGTAATATGAGAGCTGAACGTGTTGGAGAACAAATGAAACAAGAAATCATGGATATCGTTAATAATAAAGTAAAAGATCCAAGAGTAGGATTTCTAACTATTACTGATGTTGAACTAACTAATGACTTATCTCACGCCAAAGTTTATCTCACAGTATTAGGTAGTAAAAAAGAGGTCGACAACACATTTAAAGCACTTGAAAAAGCTAAAGGTTTCATTAAATCTGAGCTAGGTTCAAGAATGCGTTTAAGAATTATTCCTGACTTAACATTTGAATATGATGAATCAATAGAATACGGAAATAAAATTGAACGCATGATTCAAGATTTACACAAAGAAGATAAATAAATTCTCAATTATAGTAGGTAGGCAGATTCATACAAATTTAAATGTATCTGCTTACCTACTTTTTTATATAAAAATAGTGGGCAATTATATCTAAAGAGATGTTATAATGATTGAGGTAAAATTAACTGTAGATTAAAGGTGTGACAACATGTATAACGGTATATTACCCGTATTCAAAGAAAGAGGTTTGACGAGCCATGATGTCGTTTTTAAACTTAGAAAAATATTAAAAATGAAGAAGATCGGACACACAGGTACGTTGGACCCTGAAGTGGATGGGGTTCTTCCAATATGCCTTGGTAATGCTACTAGAGTGAGTGATTACGTGATGGAAATGGGAAAAACATATAAAGCTGAAGTTACTCTAGGAGTAAGCACAACAACTGAAGATCAAACTGGGAATACATTAGAGGTTAAAGGAATTGATAAAGACGATGTTACAGAACGGGATATTGATCAAACGCTTGAGAAATTTTTAGGCGTTATCGAACAAATTCCACCAATGTATTCATCAGTTAAAGTTAAAGGAAAAAAACTTTATGAGTATGCCCGTAATAATGAAGAAGTCGAAAGACCTGTAAGACATGTTCTTATCAAAAATATTTATAGAACTTCAAATTTAACTTTTCAAAACAACCAATGTCATTTTGAAATTGAAGTGAGTTGCGGTAAAGGCACATACATCAGAACTTTAGCTACTGATATTGGTAAGAAATTAGGTTATCCAGCGCATATGTCACGTTTGACAAGAGTTTCCTCAGGTGGTTTTCAAATCGACAAAAGTTTTAAATTAAAACAAATTAAGGACATGCATGAGCATGATTCATTACAAGATAAGCTATTTCCTATAGAATATGGCTTAAAAGGATTGCAAGAGATTGAAATAAATGATGAAGCATTTAAGAAAAGAATTTTAAATGGACAAAAATTTAATGTTAGAGACATAGATCAAGAAATAGAGTCACAGTTTGTTTTTATTGATCAAATGTCAAAAAAAGCATTAGCTATTTATATGGTACATCCTGAGAAGATAAATGAAATTAAACCGAAAAAAGTATTTAACTAAAGGAGAAATACATTTATGAAAGTGATAGAAGTTACCCATCCCATTCAAAAAGATCAATTAATTAATGAAAATGTTGCGATGGCGTTTGGTTTCTTTGATGGCATGCATAGAGGTCACGACAAGGTGTTTCAAGCTTTGAATCAAAAAGCGGAAGAAAATAATCTTAAGAAAGCTGTAATGACATTTGACCCGCATCCATCTGTTGTTTTGAATCCCGAACGTAAACGTACGACTTATTTAACACCACTTTCAGATAAACTAGAAATGATTGAACATCATGACGTAGATTACTGCATAGTTATTAATTTTTCTTCTCGTTTTGCTAGCGTCACTTCTGAAGAATTTATTCAAGAATATGTAATTAATAATAATGTAAAAGAAGTGATTGCTGGATTTGATTTTACTTTTGGGAAATTCGGAAAAGGAAACATGACTGTTTTACAAGAATCTAATGATTTTAAAACTACAATCGTAGGTAAACAAGAATTGGATTCTGAAAAGATTTCAACAACCGCTATAAGAGAAGCATTAACTGAAGGCAATTTAAGAAAAGCAAACGAAGAACTTGGTTATCTTTATAGAATTAAAGGAACAGTTGTTCAAGGAGAGAAACGAGGCAGAACTATAGGCTTCCCAACGGCAAACGTTCAACCAAGCGACGATTATGTGTTACCAAAAAAAGGTGTATATGCTGTTAGTATGGAAATTGGTCCAGAAAGTAAAATATATAGAGGCGTGGCCAATGTAGGAGTTAAACCAACTTTCCATGATCCAGCTAAAGCTGAAGTCGTTATAGAAGTAAATATTTTTGATTTTGATGAAAATATTTATGGCGAACGAGTTACTGTGTATTGGCACTATTTCTTGAGACCGGAAGTTAAATTTTCAGGTATAGATCCATTAGTTGAACAAATGAATGAAGATAAAGACCAAGCAAAATATTTATTATCTGTTGATTTCGGTGATGATGTATCGTATAATATTTAAAGTTGAGGAAGAAACGCTAAGATAAATAGCTTACTTCTAAAATACCTTTTTCTTAGTAGGTCGAGTCTCCGACGCCTAACTCAGATTAAGGAGTTAAATTATATTAAGGAGGAAATTGATTATGGCAATTTCACAAGAACGTAAAGATGAATTAATTAAACAATACCGTGTACACGAAACTGATACTGGTTCTCCAGAGGTTCAAATCGCTGTTTTAACTGCAGAAATCGCTGCATTAAACGAGCATTTACGTGAACACAAAAAAGACCACCATTCACGTCGTGGATTATTAAAAATGGTAGGTCGTCGTAGACACTTATTAAACTACTTACGTAGTAAAGATATTCAACGTTACCGTGAACTAATCAAATCATTAGGTATCCGTCGTTAATCTTAATATAGAATTAGGAAAGCACCAGTTGAATGGTACTTTCCTTTTTTTATTATCGTACATAATAAAAAATATAAAAATATGTGAATAAATGATATGATGTAAGTAATAGAATTAAGAGAGGAGATTCATAATGTCTCAAGAGAAGAAAGTTTTCAAAACTGAATGGGCTGGACGTTCTTTAACGATTGAGACAGGACAATTAGCTAAACAAGCTAACGGTGCTGTTTTAGTACGTTATGGAGATACAGTAGTATTATCAACTGCTACTGCTTCAAAGGAACCTAGAGATGGTGACTTTTTCCCATTAACAGTGAACTATGAAGAAAAAATGTATGCAGCAGGTAAAATTCCTGGTGGATTCAAAAAAAGAGAAGGGCGACCTGGAGACGAAGCGACACTGACAGCTCGATTAATCGATAGACCTATTCGTCCACTATTCCCTAAAGGATACAGACATGATGTTCAAATTATGAATATCGTACTAAGTGCTGATCCAGATTGTTCACCTGAAATGGCTGCAATGATTGGTTCTTCAATGGCTTTAAGCGTCTCAGATATTCCTTTTCAGGGACCAATTGCAGGCGTAAATGTAGGTTATGTTGATGGAAATTATGTCATTAACCCTTCAGTTGCTGAAAAAGAAGTTTCTAGATTAGATTTAGAAGTAGCTGGCCATAAAGATGCTGTAAATATGGTAGAAGCAGGGGCTAGTGAAATTACAGAAAGTGAAATGCTTGAGGCAATCTTCTTTGGACATGAAGAAATTAAACGTTTAGTTGCATTCCAACAAGAAATCATTGATCATATTCAACCTGAAAAACAAGAATTTATTCCAGTTGAACGTGATGAAGCACTCGTTGAAAAAGTGAAAGCTTTAACTGAAGAAAAAGGATTAAAAGACACAGTTCTAACCTTTGATAAACAACAACGTGATGAAAATCTAGATGCGCTTAAAGAAGAAGTAGTTGCACATTTTATTGATGAAGAAGATCCAGAAAATGAAGCGCTTATTAATGAAGTGTATGCAATTTTAAACGATTTAGTGAAAGAAGAAGTAAGACGTTTAATTGCAGATGAAAAAATTCGTCCAGATGGTCGAAAAGTAGATGAAATACGACCACTTGATTCTGAAGTTGGCTTGTTACCAAGAGCACATGGTTCTGGATTATTTACTCGTGGACAAACACAAGCTTTATCAGTGTTAACTTTAGGCGCTTTAGGCGATTATCAACTTATTGATGGTTTAGGACCAGAAGTAGAAAAACGATTTATGCATCATTATAACTTCCCTAACTTCTCAGTTGGTGAAACAGGACCTGTACGTGCACCTGGACGTCGTGAAATAGGACATGGTGCTCTAGGTGAAAGAGCTTTACGTTATATTATTCCTGATACAGCTGATTTTCCATATACAATTCGTATAGTAAGTGAAGTATTAGAATCAAACGGTTCTTCTTCACAAGCATCAATTTGTGGTTCAACACTAGCTCTAATGGATGCAGGTGTGCCTATTAAAGCTCCTGTAGCGGGTATTGCAATGGGACTTGTGACTCGTGATGATAGCTATACGATTTTAACTGATATTCAAGGTATGGAAGATGCACTTGGTGATATGGACTTCAAAGTGGCTGGTACTAAAGAAGGTATCACAGCTATTCAAATGGATATTAAAATTGACGGTTTAACACGTGAAGTTATTGAAGAAGCATTAGAACAAGCACGTCAAGGACGCTTGGCCATTATGGATCACATGCTACAAACAATTGACCATCCTCGAATAGAATTAAGCGCTTATGCACCAAAAGTTGTAACTATGCATATTAATCCTGATAAAATCAGAGATGTTATAGGACCTGGTGGTAAAAAAATCAACGAAATTATTGATGAGACAGGCGTTAAATTAGACATCGAACAAGATGGAACAATCTTTATAGGCGCTGTAGATCAAGCTATGATTGATCGAGCGAAAGAAATTATTGAAGATATTACACGTGAGGCTGAAGTAGGTCAAGTTTATAATGCTAAAGTAAAACGTATTGAGAAATATGGTGCTTTCGTTGAGCTATTCCCAGGCAAAGATGCACTACTTCACATTTCACAAATATCTAAAGAAAGAATAAATAAAGTTGAAGATGTATTAAACATTGGCGATTCAATTGAAGTTAAAATCACAGAAATTGATAAACAAGGTCGTGTCAATGCATCTCATAAAGCTTTATTAGATGATTAGATTTAACTATTAAGGTTGAGTATTCTTAAATGAATGCTCAATCTTTTTATTTTATTGTAAAAAATAAAGTCAGTTTAAAAGTTTCATTTCAATTAGTTATTTTAATTTAAATGATAATTCAAAATGTTCAAGCGGTTCAACCGTGCAATAATAGTGTACATCACGCATATTTTAACTTATAATAAATGGTGAGTTTATATATGGACGGGTCATTATTTATAGGAGGTATCATTTTGAGTTTAATAAAGAAAAAAAATAAAGATATTCGCATCATACCACTTGGTGGTGTAGGCGAAATCGCTAAAAATATGTACATCGTTGAAGTAGACGATGAAATGTTTATGTTAGATGCGGGATTAATGTTCCCTGAAGATGAAATGTTAGGTGTGGATATCGTTATTCCTGACATTCAGTACGTAATTGAAAACAAAGATAAATTAAAAGGTATTTTCCTTTCACATGGTCATGAGCACGCAATTGGTGCAGTTAGCTATATTTTAGAGCAAATTGACGCGCCAGTTTATGGTTCTAAATTAACGATTGCACTTATTAAAGAAAATATGAAGGCCCGTAATATTAAGAAAAAAGTGCGCTACTATACAGTATCCCATGATTCAGTAATGAAATTTAAAAATGTGAATGTGAGCTTCTTTAATACTACACACAGTATTCCAGATAGCTTGGGGATTTGCATTCATACTTCTTATGGTTCAATTGTATATACAGGAGAATTTAAATTCGACCAAAGTTTACATGGTCAATATGCACCTGATATGAAGCGCATGGCTGAAATTGGTGATGAAGGTGTATTTGCTTTAATTAGTGATTCTACAGAAGCAGAAAAACCTGGCTATAACACTCCTGAAAATGTCATTGAACATCACATGTATGACGCATTCACTAAAGTTAAAGGAAGACTTATTGTTTCTTGCTATGCATCAAATTTTATTCGCATACAACAAGTTCTAAATATAGCTAGTAAATTGAATCGAAAAGTATCATTCTTAGGTCGCTCACTAGAAAGTTCATTTAATATTGCTCGTAAGATGGGATATTTTGATATTCCGAAGGATTTATTAATTCCTATCAATGAAGTTGATAATTATCCTAAAAATGAAGTTATTATTATTGCAACTGGGATGCAAGGTGAACCTGTAGAGGCTTTAAGCCAAATGGCTCAAAAGAAACATAAAATTATGAATATTGAAGAAGGCGACTCAGTATTCTTAGCAATCACGGCTTCTGCTAATATGGAAGTAATCATAGCTGATACTTTAAACGAACTTGTACGTGCAGGGGCACACATCATCCCTAACAATAAAAAAATCCATGCTTCAAGTCATGGTTGTATGGAAGAATTAAAAATGATGTTAAATATAATGAAACCTGAATACTTTATTCCAGTGCAAGGTGAATTTAAAATGCAAATTGCTCACGCTAAGTTAGCAGCAGAATCAGGTGTAGCACCTGAAAAGATTTTCTTAGTTGAAAAAGGTGATGTGATTAATTACAACGGTAAAGATATGGTACTCAATGAAAAGGTAAATTCAGGTAATGTACTTATCGATGGTATTGGTGTCGGAGACGTAGGTAATATTGTCTTAAGAGACCGCCATTTATTAGCTGAAGATGGAATTTTCATTGCTGTTGTCACGCTAGATCCTAAGAATAGACGTATCGCTGCAGGACCTGAAATTCAATCAAGAGGGTTCGTTTATGTTAGAGAAAGTGAAGAATTATTAAATGAAGCCGAAGAAAAAGTGCGTACAATTGTAGAAGCAGGTTTACAAGAAAAACGTATAGAATGGTCTGAAATTAAGCAAAATATGCGAGATCAAATTAGCAAATTATTATTTGAAAGCACGAAACGTCGTCCAATGATTATTCCAGTAATTTCTGAGATTTAATCTTAATAAATAACATTTGAAGAGGTTGGGACAATTGTGTATAGCAAATCATTTAAGTGATTTAAGATGATTATGCTCTGCAACGAGGTCTTCTTAATTTTTGTTCAAACATATCTAATTGGGATATAAGAATAATTGAGATGGCTTTAAACAATTAATTGTCCCTGCCTCTTTCATCTTATTAAATATATACATAATAGTTATTATTAGGCCATAATTAAATAACTGTGAAAGATTAAAAAAGAAGGTGTGAAATCTTGCCACAAACAAAGAAAAAAACAACGAATAGAAGGAAAAGTAATGCTACGCGTAAAAATAGTAAAAGAAAAAAACAAAATGAGAGCCCTTTACGCTACATCATTGCTATTGTCATAATTATTCTTGTCGTTTTAGGAGCTTTTCAATTAGGCATAGTTGGTCAAATGATTGATAGTTTCTTCAATTATCTATTCGGTATGAGTAGATTTCTGACTTATATTTTAGTGATTCTAGGTACAGTCTTCATTACATATTCTAAAAAAATTCCTAAAACGCGTCGAAGTATTGGTGCGCTTGTTTTGCAACTTGCTTTGCTATGTATAACGCAACTTTATTACCATTTTAGTAAAGGCGTGTCATCTGAAAGAGAGCCAGTATTATCATATGTTTATAAATCATATGAACATACACACTTTCCTAACTTCGGAGGAGGTTTAATAGGTTTTTACTTATTTAAATTATTAATACCTCTTATATCAATAGCTGGCGTTATAATTATTACTGTTCTACTAATAGCTTCAAGTATCATACTTTTATCAAACTTAAGACATAGAGATGTAAGTAAAAGCCTATTTGAAAGTATGAAATCATCTAGTAAAAGTGCTTCAGAATCGTTTAGAGACAAAAGAGAAACGAGTAAAGCTAGAAAAGAAGAGAGGGCTCAATTAAAAGCAGAAAGATCTGAAGAGAAAAAGAGAAAGAAAGAACAAGAAAGATTGCAACAAGAAAATGTCAAAGATGTTAGTGATCTTCCTGAAGTTCCGCAAAATAATGACATACCTATTTACGGGCACAGTGACCAAGAAGATAAAAGCAATAGTGCACCTAAGACACGTAAAAAGCGTATTTTTGATCATGAGGCTAATAGTAGTGAAATCACTTCAAACTCACAAGATATTAAACAGAGTGACAACAAAGGTAATGTTTCAAGTTCTAATGAAGACAATGACAATGATAGTAGTAACGCTGAAGGATCAATCTCTGAAGCTGGAGAAGTAGCAAATGTGGAGTATGTGGTTCCACCTTTATCATTACTTAATCAACCAGCTAAACAACAGTCTACTTCTAAAGCTGAAGTTCAAAGAAAAGGTCAGGTCTTAGAATCTACAATGAAGAATTTTGGTGTCAATGCGAAAGTGACCCAAATTAAAATTGGTCCTGCGGTAACTCAATATGAAGTTCAGCCAGCTCAAGGTGTTAAAGTAAGTAAAATCGTTAACTTACATAATGACATTGCTTTAGCATTAGCAGCGAAAGATGTTCGTATAGAAGCTCCTATTCCTGGACGTTCAGCAGTAGGAATCGAAGTTCCTAATGACAAAATTTCATTAGTATCACTTAAAGAAGTTTTAGAAGAGAAGTTTCCATCTCAACATAAATTAGAAGTTGGTATTGGACGAGATATATCTGGAGAACCTGTATCTATACAACTCAATGAAATGCCTCATTTACTTGTAGCAGGTTCTACAGGTAGTGGTAAATCAGTATGTATCAATGGAATAATCACAAGCATTTTACTTAATGCTAAGCCGCATGAGGTAAAACTTATGTTAATTGATCCGAAAATGGTAGAATTAAACGTATATAATGGCATACCTCATCTACTTATCCCGGTAGTAACTAATCCACACAAGGCATCGCAAGCGCTTGATAAAGTAGTTGCAGAAATGGAACGTCGTTATGATTTATTCCAACATTCTTCAACAAGAAATATCGAAGGATATAATCAGTATATTCGTAAACAAAATGAAGAGTTAGAAGAGAAACAATCAGAACTTCCTTACATTGTAGTTATTGTTGATGAGTTAGCAGATTTAATGATGGTCGCAGGTAAAGAAGTTGAAAATGCGATTCAACGAATTACTCAAATGGCTAGAGCTGCAGGTATTCATTTAATAGTAGCTACTCAAAGACCTTCTGTTGACGTAATCACTGGTATCATTAAAAATAATATTCCTTCACGTATAGCTTTCGCGGTAAGTTCACAAACTGATTCTAGAACTATTATAGGTTCAGGTGGTGCCGATAAGTTATTAGGTAAAGGTGATATGTTATATATTGGTAATGGTGAATCGACTCAAACACGTATCCAAGGTGCCTTCTTGAGCGATAAGGAGGTTCAAGATGTAGTGGACTACGTTGTAGAACAACAAAAAGCAAATTATGTAAAAGAAATGGAACCTGACGCACCAGTTGATAAATCAGAGATGAAAAGTGAAGATTCCTTATATGATGAAGCCTACTTGTTTGTAATAGAACAACAAAAAGCGAGCACATCTTTATTACAAAGACAATTTAGAATTGGTTATAATCGTGCTTCACGATTAATGGACGATTTAGAACGTAATCAAGTCATCGGTCCTCAAAAAGGAAGTAAACCAAGACAAATTCTAGTTGATTTAGATAATGATGAGGTGTAAAAATGTCGGAAATGAATGCGATTTATAGAGTTAAACAATACATTTTAAAGTTAATAAAAAATGGAGAATTGGATAATTCTGGTAAGCTACCAAGTAATTTATCAATTGCACGTGCACTCAACGTGAAAACGGACGATGTTTATGATGGAATTGGTGAATTAATTACCGAACAAATTGTAACTGATAATTTTGAAGAGGGGACTAGTGTTAAAAAACAGCCTCCCTTCTTTTATCCATTAGATAAGTTAGTAAGTATTAGTAATATGATTGAAGAAGCTGGGTATAAAGCAGGTATAGAATATTTAAATTTTGATGAACAACCAGCAACTATTCTTGATGCTGAATTATTAGAAATAAGTGATAAAGAACCTGTGACTATCATTGAAAGATTAAGAACGGCTGATCAAATACCAGTAGTTTACTGTTTAGATAAAATCGCTAAACAAAATCTAACTTGTACAGACTATCAAAAAAGTAGTGGCTCTATATTAAGAGCTATTAAAGAATCAACAGGACATGAGGTTAAACATGCAGAAATGGACTTAGAAGCAATTAGTTATGAACCTCATATTTCAGAAGTGTTAAACGCTTCTCCACATGAAGGTTTAATGCTATTAAAGGTAGTTCATTATGATGAGCAAGATCAACCTATTTTATATTCATTAAACTATATTAAAAGTAGTTTGGTTAAATTTAAAATAAATAAAAGCTAAGTAAATATTAAATGTTTTTACAGGAATGGGAGGTATGCCGTTTGGAAAATAATACATTAGACAATTCCAATATACATATTAACGTTTTACCAACTAAAAAATTTAAAACAACCATGGTGACCTTTAAATTTATGGCGCCATTAGATTATAAAACAATAACGGCGCGTTCAATTTTAAGTAAAGTCTTAGTACGTGCTACACAACAATGGCCTAACGATAAAGTGTTAAATAGACATTTATCATCATTATATGGTGCATATATCAATAGTTTTGTATCTAAATTTAAGGATAAACATGTGATTACAATTTCTTTAGAAATTGCTAATGAGCGTTATTTAAAGGACTCAACTCCATTATTTGAGAAGGGTCTTAAGACGCTTAAAGAACTTATTTGGAATCCTTTAATTATTGACGAACAGTTTAATGAGAACTATGTAGCACAGGAAAAATCTTTGCTCACTAAAAAGCTTGAAGCAATGATTGATAATAAAGCTCAATATTCATTTTTAAAATTAATGAATCATATGTTTGAAAATGAACCCTATAAATATTTAGCTACAGGTCAAGTAGAACAAATACCTCATGTTACTGCTAAAAACTTGTATGATACATATAAATCAATGTTACATAACGATGATTGTGCAATTTACGTAGTTGGAAATGTAGATAAACAAAATGTGATAGATACAATACAAGAAAACTTTAATATTAAACCATTCAAATTTGAAAGTAATAATCGACCTGAGCATATAGATCAAAATAAATCATCTAAATTTATCATTGATAATGATGAAGTGGACCAAGCTAAACTCAATCTTGGTTATCGTTTCCCAACTTATTTTGGGAAAGAGAACTATTATGCATTCGTAGTTTTAAACATGATGTTTGGTGGCGACCCTTCTTCAGTGCTATTCAATGAAGTTCGAGAAAAGCAAAGTTTGGCCTATTCTATACATTCACAAATCGATGGAAAGAATGGATTTTTATTTGTTCTTAGTGGAGTTTCGGCTTCTAAATATGAGATTGCCAAAGATACTATTTTAGATGAATTTGAAAAATTAAAGAATGGTAATTTTGATGATGGTAAATTAGAGTTGGCAAAGAAAATTATTATCTCTCACAGACATGAATCTACTGACAGACCTAAAAGTATTATCGAACTATTACATAATCAGGTGTTATTAGACAAACCTCAATCTGAAGAAGAATTCATCACTGCAATTAATGCTGTCACAAGAGAAGATGTTATAAAATTAGCTAATAAAGCTATGCTAGATACAATCTACGTTTTAACGAAAGGAGGTCAAAGTGAATAATGAAGGTACATAATTATGAATTGATAGATGAGAAAGTCTACGAACATGAACTTGATAATGGGCTAAAGCTGTTTATAATACCTAAACCAGGATTCCAAAAAACATTTGTGACTTATACGACGCAATTTGGTTCTTTAGATAATCATTTCAAACCTATTGGAAGCCAACAATTTGTAAAAGTGCCAGATGGTGTAGCGCATTTTTTAGAACATAAACTTTTTGAAAAAGAAGAAGAAGATTTATTTACAGCTTTTGCCGAGGAAAATGCACAAGCAAACGCATTTACAAGTTTTGACCGTACAAGTTATTTATTTAGTGCTACAAGCAATATTGAGAGTAACATTAAGCGTTTATTAGATATGGTTGAAACGCCTTATTTTACTGAAGAAACGGTTAATAAGGAAAAGGGTATCATTGCTGAAGAAATTAAAATGTATCAAGAACAACCTGGTTACAAATTAATGTTCAATACTTTGAGAGCGATGTATTCAAACCATCCTATTCGCGTCGATATTGCTGGTAGTGTGGAGAGTATTTACGATATCACTAAGGATGATTTATACCTTTGTTATGAAACTTTTTATCATCCATCAAATATGGTTTTATTTATTGTTGGTGACGTAAACCCTCAAAATATGATTGATTTAGTAGAACAACATGAGGCAAAGCGAAATAAGACCAACCAACCTAAGATTGAGCGTGCAGAAATTGATGAACCCATTGAAGTGAATCAACACAACGTTACAGAGCAGATGAAATTGCAATCTCCAAGGTTAATGTTAGGTTTTAAAAATCAACCACTTAAAGAAAGCTCGGAAAAATATGTACAAAGAGATTTAGAAATGACATTTTTCTATGAGTTGATTTTTGGAGAAGAAACGGATTTTTATCAACATTTATTAAATAAAGATTTAATTGATGAAACTTTTGGATATCAATTTGTGCTTGAACCTAGCTATAGCTTTTCTATTATTACCAGTGCAACACAGCAACCGGATGAATTAAAAGAATTATTACTTAATGAATTGAAGAAGTACAGAGGACAATTAGTTGATCAAGAAGCTTTCGACTTATTAAAAAAACAATTTATCGGAGAGTTTATTTCAAGTTTGAATTCACCTGAGTATATTGCTAATCAATATGCGAAATTATATTTTGAAGGTGTAAGTGTTTTTGACATGTTAGAAATTGTTGAAAATATAACACTCGAAAGTGTTAATGAAACATCTGAACTATTTCTAAATTTTGAACAACTTGTCGATAGTCGTTTGGAGATGAAACCATAATGAAAGCACTCGTACTTGGTGGTTCAGGTACTATAGGTTTAGCGATTGTTAAGCAACTCTTAAATGAAGGGTATCACGTAATTGTTCACTATCACTCTTCTAAATTAGAAGCCTTGAAACAAAAATTTAATCATAACCAAAATGTAGAATTCATCCAATGTGATCTATCTCAAAATCTAAATTTAGAAGATTATTTTGGACACATTAATGATTTGGATTGTCTTATTTATACTAGCGGCACTGCATTATATGGCATGTTACAAGATATGAGCGATGATGATATCGATAAGAGTTACGCTCTTCACTTAAGACAATTTATACGTTTATCCAGATTTTTTGTAGATATTTTAAGAAGAAGTGAAAACGGCCGAATTGTAGTTATTTCTTCTATTTGGGGAGAAACAGGTGCAAGCATGGAAACTATTTACTCAGCTATGAAAAGTGCTCAAATAGGTTTCGTTAAAGCGCTTAGTCAAGAACTTGCGCTTACGTCAGTAACCGTAAATGCTATAACTCCAGGATTTGTTTCAGGTAATATGAGCAAGGTGTGGTCAGAAGAGGAAAGAGATTCAATACTTCAAGAATTACCTCAGAATAGAATGATTGAACCTGAAGAGGTGGCCCATGTCTGTGCGTATTTGTGTCACCCCATGTCTAGAAGTATTACAGGTACTGTTCAAAAGGTAAATGGAGCATGGTATTTATAAAAATTTAAAGTATTTTGTAAGTAATTTAGGTTTTGATTTTATATGAAAATAAATACAATTCCTAAGTGCGCGTTTCTTAATCGATGTTATAATGTTTTTAAATCATACTTTGAAAAAAGCTTTCAAGTGCGTGATTGAAAACAAGGGGTGGTTAAATCATGGCAGTAGCAGAAAGAAAAGAATGGTATCTTGAATATGAGATTACAATTAATCGTGCAGGATTACTTGGGGACATATCAAGTTTATTAGGTATGTTAGGAATTAGTATTGTTACAATTAATGGTGTTGATCAAGGCAAAAGGGGTTTACTTATCAAAACTGATAAACTAGAAAAAGTTGAACGTTTTGAACAAATAGTTAAAGAAATTAATGAAATTGACATTACCAAATTAAGAATACCAGAACTTAGAGATCGTCTTGCAGTTAGACATGGCAGATACATAGAACAAGATGCGGATGATAAAAAAACGTTTAAATTTGAGAGAGAAGATTTAGGTTTACTTGTAGACTTTTTGGCTGAACTTTTTAAAGAAGAAGGACATAAGTTAATAGGAATACGAGGTATGCCACGTGTAGGTAAGACAGAATCAATTGTTGCTGGAAGCGTATGTGCGCATAAAAGATGGCTGTTTATTAGTTCTACTTTAATTAAGCAAACAGTAAGAAGTTCTTTAATCAAAGGTGAATATGATTCAAATCATGTTTATATTATTGATGGCGCAGTGACGGCTCGTGAATCTAATCCTAAGCACCAAGATTTAGTTAGAGAAGTTATGACACTCCCTTCGATTAAAGTAGTTGAGCATCCAGATTTATTTGTAGAAGCGTGTAATTATAGCATGGAAGACTTTGACTATATCATTGAATTAAGAGAAAATGAAAATCAAGAAATACATTATGATGAAATGAAAAAACAGACGATTCAAAGTAAAAATAATTTAGATTTCGGTGATCCATTTGGTGGAGGATTTGGTTTCTTTGAATAGGTTTGAGGAGGGCTATGTGTGAAAACTGTTGGTGAAGCATTAAAAGGTAGACGTGAAAGATTAGGTATGACTTTAAATGAACTTGAGCAACGAACACAACTTAAGCGTCAAACTCTGATACATATAGAGAATAATGATTTTGATTTATTAGCCAAAAAGGATTACACAGAGGGATTTATTCGTAAATATGCTAATGTAGTCAACATTGAACCTAATCAACTTATTGAGGCTCATCGTGACGAAATACCAAATAATCAGAATCAAATTGATGAATTAATTGCTGCTTTCTCGAACGGTGAAGCTCCCTCGTATCGAAGTAAGTCAAAAGAAACGATGCAATTGATAATGCTAATTGGTTTTATAGTAATAGTTTCTTTAATACTTTGGATTCTTGCAGTGTTAATTATATAAATAAAGTTTAAGAAATGAGGATTTATTATGAATATACCGAATCAGATTACGGTATTTAGAGTTATATTGATACCCGTTTTCATACTATTTGCGTTAGTAGATTTCGGATTTGGAAAGGTATCTTTTTTAGGCGGGTATCACATTAGAATTGAAATTTTAATAAGTGCAATTATTTTTATTCTTGCATCGTTAAGTGACTTTGCAGATGGATATTTAGCACGTAAATGGCAACTTGTTACAAATATGGGTAAATTTTTAGATCCATTAGCTGATAAACTTTTAGTAGCAAGTGCTCTTATTGTAATGGTGCAATTAGGTTTTACGAATTCAGTTGTAGCTATAATAATTATTGCACGTGAATTTGCGGTTACAGGCTTACGTTTATTACAAATTGAACAAGGATTTGTAAGTGCGGCGGGTCAACTAGGTAAAATTAAAACAGCAGTCACAATGGTTGCGATTATTTGGATACTACTAGGTGATCCACTCGTTCATTATATTCATTTTCCACTCGGTGTGACATTACTTTATATAGGAGTGTTTTTCACTATCCTTTCTGGCATTGAGTATTTCTACAAAGGTAGAGAAGTATTTAAACAATCTAAATAACATACGAATTTACAAGACTAGGCTTTATAAAAGTAAGATTATAAAGTTTAGTCTTTTTTTGAACTCTTTTTTTAGATTTATTAAATCAGAAAATATATAATGAATTTATTGCGAAAAAAGATGATCAAAGGGGTGAAAGTTGATGAAAGTATCTATAATTGCTGTAGGTTCTGAATTACTTTTAGGTCAAATAGCTAACACGAATGGTCAGTATTTATCCAAACTATTTAATAGTATTGGTAAAAACGTGGTTGAGCATACTGTAATTGGAGATAATCCGGAAAGATTGGAATACATTATCAGACAAGGATTTGAACGTTTTGATACTCTTGTGTTAACAGGTGGGTTAGGACCTACTAAAGACGATTTAACTAAACATACTGTAGCTAAAGTTTTAGGTAAAGAATTAGTTACTGACGAGGCTTCTTTAGAATATATTGAGAGTTATTTCAAAGAGCAAGGACAAGAAATGACACCTAATAATAAACAACAAGCATTGGTTATTGATGGTTGCAAAGTATTACCAAATAAAACTGGTATGGCGCCGGGAATGTTAATTGAAAAGAATGATAAAAAGGTTGTGCTTTTACCAGGGCCTCCTAGTGAAATGAAGCCCATGGCAAAGAATGAGCTATTACCTTACTTACTAGATGACGATAGCGTCATTTTTTCAGAGTTATTAAGATTTGCCGGAATAGGTGAATCTAAAGTTGAGACCATACTCATGGATCTTATAGAAAATCAAACTAATCCAACTATAGCTCCTTTAGCTGGAACACATGAAGTTTATATTAGAATTACTGCCAATTCTGATTCAAAGAATGATTGCAAAAATCTTATTGCCCCCGTCAAGAGGGAAATACTCGATCGTATAGGTGATTATTACTATGGATCTGATGACATTACTCTTGAGGAGGCTGTGATATCTAAAATAAATGAAACGTTTGCTATATATGATGGAGTAACAAATGGTGCTTTATATACAAGACTTAAAAATGTAGATCAAAATGATGTACTTAATGGATTGTTACCACACAATGGTTTATTTATAGACACTACAGATAGTATCCACGACCAATTATTTAATGCAGCGCAATATGTAAAAGATTTATACCAAACTGATTTGGGTATTGTTTTATTACATGAAAATGAAGACGTCTACTTAGCTATGTACGATGGAGAAGTATTAAACGTTGATACTTTTAAAATGACTCAAAGTAGAAATTTATTAAGAAGCAGAAGTCAAAATTATGCGATGATTAAATTATTAAAATGGTTTGAAAATCGATGATTATTCTTTTACTGTTTTAAAAATAAGTACGTTTGTTCGATTTTATATCATTTATAATTATAATTACACGAACAAATATTCGCAGAATGCTTGTGTTTTGAATGGATAGCTTGTATAGTAAAGATAAGATATTAAAAAAGATTACTTTCGTAATTAGGAGGTCTCGCTTTGGATAACGAACGTCAAAAAGCTTTAGATACAGTTATAAAAAATATGGAGAAATCATTTGGTAAAGGTGCTGTTATGAAATTAGGCGACAATAAAGGTCGTAAAGTATCAAGCACATCAAGTGGTTCTGTAACAGTGGATAATGCCCTAGGTGTAGGTGGTTATCCTAAAGGAAGAATTATAGAAATTTATGGACCTGAGAGTTCAGGTAAAACAACAGTTGCTTTACATGCAATTGCAGAGGTTCAAAAAAACGGTGGAGTAGCTGCATTCATTGATGCTGAACATGCACTTGATCCTGTATACGCTCAAGCTTTAGGCGTAGATATTGACAACTTATACTTATCTCAACCTGATCATGGGGAACAGGGACTTGAAATTGCTGAAGCATTTGTTCGAAGTGGTGCAGTTGACATCGTCGTGGTTGACTCAGTGGCAGCATTAACTCCTAAAGCTGAAATTGAAGGTGAAATGGGAGATACACATGTTGGTTTACAAGCAAGATTAATGTCTCAAGCTTTAAGAAAACTATCTGGTGCAATTTCTAAATCAAACACAACTGCAATCTTTATTAACCAAATTCGTGAAAAAGTTGGTGTGATGTTTGGTAATCCAGAAACTACACCAGGTGGACGTGCATTAAAATTCTATAGTTCTGTAAGATTAGAAGTAAGAAGAGCTGAACAACTAAAACAAGGCCAAGATATCGTAGGTAACAGAACTAAAATCAAAGTTGTTAAAAATAAAGTAGCACCTCCATTCAGAGTAGCTGAAGTAGATATTATGTACGGTCAAGGTATTTCTAAAGAAGGCGAATTAATTGACTTAGGTGTTGAAAATGACATCGTTGGTAAATCTGGTGCTTGGTACTCTTATAATGGTGATCGAATGGGTCAAGGTAAAGAAAACGTTAAAACTTATTTAAAAGAAAACCCTCAAATTAAAGAAGAAATTGATCGTAAATTACGAGAAAAATTAGGTATATTCGATGGAGACGTTGAAGAAACAGACGCTGAAGAAGAAGCACCTAAAACTTTATTTGATGAAGAATAATTTTTATTCAAAAGCATATATGTAAGTTTAAAATGGATGGCTTTTTGCTATCCATTTTTTTAGACTAAATTTTCACAATAACTAAGGATTTTAAACGTAGGATAAGGAATTTCATACCTTGACACTTCTCTGTCGAAAAACGTACAATTAGTGTGTATGATTCTTATATAATTTCATATAATCATATTGATTTTGATATACAGAGCAAACCCTAGATAAAGGAGGTGTTTATGTGAATTTATTAAGCCTCCTACTCATTTTGCTGGGGATAATTCTAGGCGTTGTTGTAGGGTATGTCGTTGCCCGAAATTTATTACACCAAAAACAAGTTCAAGCAAGACAAACTGCCGAAGATATTGTCAATTATGCTAACAAAGAAGCTGACAATATTAAAAAAGAAAAATTACTTGAGGCAAAAGAAGAGAACCAAATTTTAAGAGAACAAACAGAAAGTGAACTGCGTGAAAGACGTGGGGAACTTCAAAGACAAGAAACCCGACTTCTTCAAAAAGAAGAGAACTTGGATCGAAAATCTGATCTTTTAGATAAAAAAGATGAGATTTTAGAACAAAAAGAATCAAAAATTGAAGAAAGACAACAACAAGTAGATGCAAAAGAGAGTAGTGTTCAAACATTAATAATGAAGCATGAACAAGAATTAGAACGCATCTCCGGTCTCACTCAAGAAGAAGCTGTAAATGAACAACTTCAACGAGTTGAAGAAGAACTGTCACAAGATATTGCAATACTTGTTAAAGAAAAAGAAAAAGAAGCGAAAGAAAAAGTAGATAAAACAGCAAAAGAATTACTTGCTACTACAGTACAGAGATTAGCAGCCGATCATACAACTGAATCAACTGTATCAGTTGTTAATTTACCTAATGATGAAATGAAAGGTCGTATCATAGGTAGAGAAGGTCGAAATATTCGTACATTAGAAACGCTTACTGGTATAGACTTGATTATTGATGATACTCCAGAAGCGGTTATTTTATCAGGCTTTGACCCAATTCGACGAGAAATAGCTAGAACAGCATTAGTTAACTTAGTTTCAGATGGTCGTATTCATCCTGGTCGTATTGAAGATATGGTTGAGAAAGCTAGAAAAGAAGTTGACGATATTATTAGAGATGCAGGTGAACAAGCTACATTTGAAATTAATGTTCATAACATGCATCCTGATCTAGTTAAAATACTTGGCCGATTAAACTATCGTACTAGTTATGGCCAAAATGTGCTTAAACATTCTATTGAAGTGGCGCACCTTTCAGGTATGTTAGCTGCAGAGTTAGGCGAAGACGTTACTCTTGCTAAGCGTGCAGGTTTACTTCATGATGTTGGTAAAGCTATTGACCATGAGGTTGAGGGAAGTCACGTAGAAATAGGTGTTGAATTAGCTAAGAAATATGGTGAGAATGAAACAGTAACTAATGCTATTCACTCACATCATGGAGATGTAGAGCCAACTTCTATTATTTCTATTTTAGTTGCGGCTGCAGATGCCTTATCAGCAGCAAGACCGGGTGCTCGTAAAGAGACACTTGAAAACTATATTAGAAGATTAGAAAGATTAGAAGCTTTATCTGAGAGCTATGATGGAGTTGAAAAAGCATTTGCAATTCAAGCAGGTAGAGAAATTCGTGTAGTTGTCTCACCTGAAGAAATTGATGATTTAAAATCATACAGATTGGCTAGAGATATCAAAGATCAAATCGAAGAAGAATTACAATATCCTGGTCACATCAAAGTGACAGTTGTTCGAGAGACTAGAGCAGTAGAATATGCAAAATAATTTTAGAGCCACTTACCGGTAAATCGGTTAGTGGCTCTTATGCT